>DATCYH010000804.1:0-4299 GCA_036570405.1 Nocardioides sp. | reverse complement strand
AATCTGAGATGCGAGGAGCAGCCATGGACATCGGACTCATCGGCCTGGGCAAGATGGGCGGCAACATGCGCGAGCGCCTGCGCCGCGCCGGGCACACCGTGGTCGGCTATGACCGCAACCCCGACGTCAGCGACGTCGCCTCACTCACCGAGCTCGTCGAGAAGCTGCCCAGCCCCAAGGTCGTCTGGGTGATGGTGCCGGCCGGTGACCCGACCCGCGAGACCGTCGAGGCCCTGGGCGGCCTGCTCGGCGCCGGGGACGTCGTGGTCGATGGCGGCAACTCCCGCTGGACCGACGACCTGATCCACGCCGAGCTGCTGGAGAAGAAGCAGATCGGCTATGTCGACTGTGGTGTCTCCGGCGGCGTGTGGGGCCTGGAGAACGGCTATGCGCTGATGTACGGCGGCTCGGCCGAGGACGTCGCGAAGGTCCAGCCGGCCTTCGACGCGCTCAAGCCTGAGGCCACCGACCTGGGCGATTTCGGTGCGGTGCACGCCGGGAAGGTCGGCGCCGGCCACTTCTCCAAGATGGTCCACAACGGCATCGAGTACGCGATCATGCAGTCCTACGCCGAGGGCTGGGAGCTGCTGGAGAAGGTCGACCTGGTTGACAACGTCACCGAGGTCTTCCGCTCCTGGCGCGAGGGCACCGTGATCCGCTCGTGGCTGCTCGACCTGTTGGTCGCTGCCCTCGACGAGACCCCGAACCTGGAGGGCATCGCCGGCTATGCCGACGACTCAGGGGAGGGCCGTTGGACGGTGGAGGCCGGCATTGAGAACGCGGTCGCGACCCCGGCGATCACTGCCGCGCTCTTCGCCCGCTTCGTCTCCCGCCAGGACGACTCCCCGGCGATGAAGGCCGTTGCCGCGATGCGCAACCAGTTCGGCGGCCACGCGATGAAGACCGAGCCGCCTGCCGGCGGGGACGTCTCGACGGACTAGGCAGGACCGTTGCACGTCTCGCACCTCTCCCTGCACGACTTCCGGTCCTATGCGGCAGTCGACGTTGCGCTGCAACCGGGGGTCTGCGCCTTCATCGGGCGCAACGGCCAGGGCAAGACCAACCTGGTCGAGGCGATCGACTACCTCTCCCGGCTGGCCAGCCACCGGGTGGCCAGTGACGCCCCGATGATCCGGGCCGGCAGCGACCAGGCGGTGATCCGTGCGGCGGTGGTGCGTGAGGGCCGGACCGCCATCCTCGAGGTCGAGATGAACGCCGGGAAGGCGAACCGTGCGCGGATCAACCGCTCCCCGCTGCCCCGGGCCCGCGAGATCATCGGCCTGATCCGCACGGTGGTCTTCTCCCCCGAGGACCTGACGCTGGTCAAGGGCGACCCGTCGGACCGGCGCAAGTTCCTCGACGACCTGATGATCCTGCGTACGCCGCGCCTGGCCGGGGTCCGCTCCGACTACGACCGGATCATCAAGCAGCGCAACTCACTGCTCAAGACCGCGCAGAAGGCGAAGTTCCGCCCCGGCGGTGACGGCGAGGCCCTGGACGGCGCGCTGTCGACGCTGGCGGTGTGGGACGAGCACCTGGCGAAGACCGGTGCCGAGCTCCTGGTCGAGCGGATCCGCCTCGTCGAGGCGCTGCGGCCCTATCTGGGCAAGGCCTATGAGACGGTCGCGCGGGGGGCCAGCCGCGACGATGCCGACATCGACTACAAGCCCTCGCTCGACCTGGACGGCGTCCTCGTCGAGCGTGAGCCGATCGAGGGCACCCTGCTGGCCGAGATCGAGCGCCGTCGCAGGGACGAGGTCGACCGCGGGGTCTCCCTGGTCGGTCCACACCGCGACGAACTCCTGCTCACGCTGGGCAACGGCGACGTACGCCTGCCGGTGAAGGGCTATGCCTCGCACGGTGAGTCGTGGTCGTTCGCGCTGGCGATGAAGCTGGCCTCCTATGACCTGTTGCGCAGCGACGGCGATGACCCGATCCTGATCCTCGACGACGTCTTCGCCGAGCTCGACACCCAGCGCCGCGAGCAGCTGGCCGAGCTGGTCGCCGGCGCCGAGCAGGTGCTGGTGACGGCAGCGGTGCCCGAGGACGTGCCGGCGGCGCTCGCCGGGCAGCGGTATGACGTGGCCGACGGGGAGGTGACCAGGCATGAGTGAGCCGGAGGACCCAGATCTCGAGGGCCAAGCGTCTGAGGACCAGGATTTCGAGTCCAAGGCCCCCGAGGAGGCCGTGGACTTCTGGGCCGACCCCGACCATGACGACACCGGTCTCGACCTGGCCAGGTCCATCGCCAAGGCAACGGCGAGTTCGTCGCTGAACGCTCCGCGCCGCAAGCCCGGTCGCAAGCGCGCGCCCCAGGGCCACGGCGGGCGGCCGAAGAAGTCCGGCGCCCATCCCGACGAGCGTGACCCGCAGACCCTCGACGTCACGCTGGGCCGGTTGGTGACCGATCACGGCTGGGCCCTGGACCTCAAGGTGCACGGCGTCTTCGGCCGCTGGCCCGAGATCGTCGGCGAGGAGGTCGCCCAGCACTGCACGCCGATCACGTTCGACGACGGCAAGCTGAGCGTCCAGACTGACTCGACGGCGTGGGCGACCCAGTTGCGCCTGCTCGCACCGACCGTCGTACGCCGTCTCAACGAGGAGCTCGGGCACGGATCGGTGACGGTGATCGAGGTGATCGGGCCCAACCTGCCGAGCTGGAAGAAGGGCAGGTTCCGTACCCGCGGTGGGCAGGGTCCGCGCGACACCTACGGGTGAGCGGTGCCCGACGGAGTCCGCTCCACCAAGGCCGCTGAAATGCCGCTCGGAGGGCTCCCGAGACGTACCGGGACACATCCGCACCCCTGCGAGGCGCTCCTCGGAGGCCTGTGAGGGCTCTCAGGGGCAGATTTATCCACAGATCCTCCCCAGATCGGGGTCCAGAGCGTGTCTACGTCCCTCCTGACGGGTAACATGTCCCCTTGGGTCGCATGCTCCCGACATGTCGGTGAAAGCGACCCTCTCCATGTCTCCAGTGACAGCCCTTGCAGAACAGAAGAGGTAGGCGTGCCGGACAACGACGAGGTCGAGACCACCCAGGCCCAGGAATCAGTTCCCAAGGCATCGAGCGGGCAGGTCTCCCACGACTCGGTCAACACCGCACCCGACGAGGGTTCGACGTACGACGCCTCCGCGATCACCGTGCTCGAGGGCCTCGAGGCGGTGCGCAAGCGCCCGGGCATGTACATCGGCTCGACCGGTGAGCGCGGGCTGCACCACCTGATCTGGGAGATCGTGGACAACGCGGTCGACGAGTCGCTGGCCGGCTACTGCGACCGGATCGTGCTGACCCTCCAGGCCGACGGCGGCATCCGCGTCGAGGACAACGGTCGAGGCATCCCCACCGACACCGCGCCCGGCCAGGAGATGCCGGCGGCGACGATGGCACTGACCATGCTGCACGCCGGTGGAAAGTTCGGCGGCGGCGGCTACAAGGTCTCCGGTGGTCTGCACGGCGTCGGTGTCTCGGTGGTGAACGCGCTCTCGACGCGCTTGGTGCTGCACGTGAAGAACCGCGGCCGGCTGTGGGAGCAGAGCTTCCAGCTCGGCGTCCCGGACTTCGACCTGCGCGAGGTGCGTGAGCTCGCCGCCGACGAGGGCACCGGCACCACGGTCACCTACTACGCCTCGGAGGACATCTTCGAGTCGACCGACTACTCGCTCGAGACGATCACCAACCGGATCCGCGAGATGGCCTTCCTCAACAAGGGTCTCGAGATGGTGGTGCGCGACGAGCGTCCCTCGGCCGACGACCTGGCCGAGGCGGTTGCCGACGAGACGGTCGCCGGTGACGTGGACCAGGCCGGCGACGACGCGATCAAGCCGGCCGCCGACGGTGGCATCGAGCAGGTCTTCAAATATGACAAGGGCCTGGTCGACTACGTCGAGCACCTCAACCGTCGCAAGGACAAGGCCAACCCGAGCATCATCTCGTTCGAGGCCGACAGCTCCGTCAACGGAGGCAAGAATGGCACCCACATGTCGCTCGAGCTGGCGATGCAGTGGAACACGTCCTACACCGAGTCGGTGCACACCTTCGCCAACAACATCAACACCCACGAGGGCGGCACGCACGAGGAGGGCTTCCGGGCGGCGCTGACCACGTTGGTCAACCACTGGGGCGAGGAGTGGGGCCTGATCAAGAAGAAGGAGGACCGGGTCTCGGGTGACGACATCCGCGAGGGCCTGACCGCCATCATCTCGATCAAGCTCGGCGAGCCCCAGTTCGAGGGCCAGACCAAGACCAAGCTGGGCAACACCGAGGCCAAGGGGTTCGTGCAGCGCACGGTCAACGAGGAG
>DATCYH010000803.1:0-7353 GCA_036570405.1 Nocardioides sp. | reverse complement strand
ACCCGCGCACTGGCCGACGCCGGCGCCGAACTGGAGCTGGCCGCACGCCGCGGCGATCGGCTCGAGAGCCTGTCCTCGGAGTTGGCGCCGATCACGAAGGTGACCACGGTGGTCGCCGATGTGAGCGTCCCCGAGGACTGCCAGCGCGTCGCCGAGGCCGCGATTGACGAACACGGACGGATCGACGTGCTGGTCAACAACGCTGGGCTGGGCAGCGCCGTGTCCGCACTCAAGGAGACCCCGGAGGGATTCCGCCGACTGATCGACGTGAACCTCAACGGGGTCTTCTGGATGGCACAGGCCTGTGCTGCCCGGATGGAAGGTGGTGGCTCGATCGTGAACGTGGCCAGCGTGCTCGGCCAGATTGCGCCGCGGTTCCCACAGGCGGCCTACGCAGCGAGCAAGGCCGGCGTGATCGGGCTGACCCGTGACCTGGCTGCGGAGTGGTCCGCACGTCGGGGCATCCGCGTCAACGCCCTGTGCCCCGGCTACTTCGACTCCGAGATGACCGAGACCGGCGGAGACGTCCTGCGCACGACGATCGAGGAACAGAGCATGCTCGGTCGCTATGGCCGTCAGGAGGAGCTCGACACGGCGCTCATCTTCCTGGCCAGCCCCGCCTCGACGTATGTCACCGGCACCACCCTGACCGTGGACGGTGGACTGGCGGCCTACTGAGCCGGGTCCGGCCACGCAGGAATGTATGACGGATAGTCGCGCGGGACGCGCATCGAATAGTCGGGAACGCGCTTCTCCAGGAAGGACGCGACCCCCTCGGCCACGTCGGCTGCGGCGGCGAACTCGTGCACCGCGCGGGACTCGTGCCGGTGCGCCTCCCAAGGACCTGGAGCCGAGAGCATCCCCCACAGCAGCTGACGCGACGTGGCCGTGGCGACCCGCGAGGTGTTCCGCGCGATCTCGCCTGCCAGCGCCAGCGCTTCGTCGAGAAGAGCGTCATCGGGAACGATCCGGGTGGCCAGGCCGCCGGCGTACAGCTCCTCGGCCGGCACCAGCCGACCGGTGAGGACCCACTCGGCCGCACGGGTGATCCCCACGACGCGCGGCAGGAACCAGCTCGAGCCCGACTCCGTCGGCATCCCGCGTCGACCGAAGACAAACCCGATGCGTGTCGACCCACCGACCAGACGGATGTCGCAGGGCAACACCATCGACGCACCGCCACCGACGGCGGCCCCGTTGATCGCGGCGATCACCGGCGTACGCATGGCTGCCAACCGCAGGGTGATCACCCCGCCGGCATCACGCGGGACATCGCCGAAGGCGCCGAACCGCTCGACGAACTCGCTGAACCGTCGCGAGGGACGACCGGCATGGTGGAAGCCCTCGGACAGATCGGCACCCACGCAGAAGTTCCGACCCGCACCGGTCAGGACGACAGCTCCGACCTCTTCATCGTCGTCTGCCCGCTCCAGGGCGTCGAACACTTGGGTGCAGAGCTCGAAGGTCATCGCATTGCCCTGCTCCGGCCGGTCCAAGGTGATCACCGCGACCGGTCCAGTCACCTCGTAGCTCACCACTGCATCCATCGTCGACTCCCGGGCCTTGTGTGATTAAACCGTATGGCATTAGATTAAAGCAGTCTTTGAGGAGGACTCATGTCCCATGCTGCCCCACTGGCCTCTGTCCGGGTCGTCGATCTCGGCGACTCCGTCGGCGAGGCCGCCACCCGTTTGCTTGCCGATCTGGGTGCGCACGTGACCAAGGTCGAACCACCCCAGGGCGCCCCGACCCGAGCCGAGCGGCCGGTCGTCGACGGACATTCACTCGCCTTCCTGACGCGCAATGCGAACAAGTCCGGCGCGGTGGCCGACCTGCACACCGACGAGGGCCGTGCGGCCGCGACCGCCCTCGTGACGGCGGCAGACCTGGCCTTCGTCGACCGAGAGGCAGCCGACCTGCTCGGCGTCGACGACCTGGTCGTAGCCCACCCTCACCTCGTCGTAGTGATCTCCTCACCCTTCGGCCGCACCGGACCACGGGCCGACTGGCAGGCCACCGAGCGGACCTTCTCCGCCCTGAGCGGATCTCTGTCCCGATCCGGTCGGCCCGGCACCGTGCCTCTGCTGCCACCCGAGGGCCTCTCGCTCGCCACGGCCTCCACGCACGCCGCCTGGACGGGGCTCGTTGCCGTCATCGCCAGGCGGCGCGGGGGCAGTGGCCAGGTCATCGACCTCTCCCACCACGAAGCGATCGTCACCGGGCTCGACCCGGCCTTCGGTGTGCAGGGCTCTGCCGCCGCAGGACGCTCCGGGAAGGTACGCCGTGATCGCCCACCGTCGGACTCCTATCCGGTCTACCCCTGTGCAGACGGCTTCGTCCGGCTGTGCTTGCTCGCCAAGCGCCAATGGCGAGGCATGTTCGGCTGGCTCGGCGAGCCGGAGGAGTTCGCCGACCCCAGATATGACTCCATCTCGGCCCGGGTCGCGGACGGAGCCCGGCTCAACGAGCTGATCATCGACCTCTTCGCACAGCAGAAGGGCGCCGACCTCGTGGAGGAGGCCGCCCGACGCGGCGTGCCACTCGCACAGGTGCTGACGCTTGGCCAAGCCATCACCTCGGAGCACTTCACCACGGCAGGCACAGTCGTCGAGACTGAGCTCGCCCCCGGACTGATCGCGACCGTCCCCGTGGGTTGCATCGACATCGACGGACGGCGCGCCCAGATCAGGCACCCGGCGCCCGCACTCGGCCAGGGATCCGCCGACGTCGCACCACCACCCCCGAGTGCGGCACTATCGACCAGCACCTCCACAGCACTCCCGTTCGAGGGTCTACGTGTCCTCGACTTGGGCGTCATCGTGTTCGGGGCCGAAGCCGGCCGCGCCTTCGCCGATCTCGGCGCAGACGTGATCAAGGTCGAGAGCATCGCCTTTCCGGACGGGTTGCGGCAGACCCGGAGTGGCGAGGCGATGAACGCCTCGTTCGCCTGGGGCCAACGCAACAAACGGAGCATCGGGCTCGACTTGCGCAGCGAAGAGGGTCGCGCAGTCTTCCTCGAACTGGTGACCAAGAGCGACGTGGTGCTGTCAAACTTCAAGCCCGGCACCCTGACCTCACTCGGGATTGATCACGCCACCCTGTCAACACTCAACCCGGGCATCGTCGTCCTCGAGAGTGCGGCGTTCAGCTCGAAGGGTCCGTGGGCACGCCGCCTGGGCTATGGCCCCCTGGTTCGCGCGGCCTGCGGAATCTCCAGTCTCTGGCGCTATGGCGCGGAGGAAGCGGAGTGCTGGGACGGAGTGACCGTCTTTCCCGACCACGTGGCCGCGAAGGTGGGCGCGATCAGCGTTGCCGCAATCCTGCTCGCCCGCCAGGGCTCAGGACACGGCGCTTCGATCGAGCTCGGCCAGTCCGATGTCGTGCTGCACCAGCTGGCCGCCTTTGCCGCACTGGAGTCGCTCCAGCCGGGAAGCGTCACCGCCGTCGGGAATCGTGGTCGAGAGTTGTTCGGCGGCGTGTTCGCGTGTGCCGGCGACGATGAGTGGTGCGTGATTGAGGCCCGGACCGAGAAGGAGCTCGCCACCTTGCGCGACGTCGTGGGCGCCGACCTCGAAGTCGACGCATGGACCAGCACCCGGACCCCGCACGAGGTGATGGAGGAGCTCCAAGGACTCGGGCTACCGGCTGCTGCCATGCTGCGTCTGCCGGAGCTCCTCGACGATCCACAGCTCTCCCATCGGGGCACCTACGCGCGCATGCAGCACCCCCGCCTGGACCACGACCTGCCCACCGAGGACCCTTCCTCGCCATTCGGGCGTCTCGGAGCCGTGCAGTTCCGGCCGGCGCCGACCGTCGCCGAGCACACGATCCAGGTGTGCACGGAGGTGCTCGGAATGGACCAGGAGCGGATGGCCGCGTTGCTTCGGTCCGGCGCCCTCATCGCCGCAACCGAATTCGGTGGTTGATCAACCGCCGACAGCCAAGCCGTCCTCGGCTGGGTGCTGCACCTGACTTCGAAGGCCGCGGCTATGCCACCGAAACAGTGCGTGCCCTGATCGCACTGGCCTTCGGACCGCTGGGCCTGCGTCGGGTCAGTGCGGACTGCTTCGCCGCGAACGAGCCCTCGTGGCGACTCATGGAGCGGGTCGGCATGCGGGGTGAGGCCAACAACGTGAAGGACTCGCTGCACCGCACCAAGGGCTGGCTCGACAACTTCACTTATGCGCTGCTCGCCGAGGAGTGGAGGGGTCAGTCCACCCGCGGCGCATACATGATCACCGCGACCCCGACGAGGCAGATCAGCGCCCCGGCGATGTCATAGCGATCGGGCTTGAAGCCGTCGGCCACCATCCCCCAGGCGAGCGAACCGGCCACGAAGACACCGCCGTACGCCGCGAGGATGCGCCCGAAGTTCGCGTCAGGCTGCAGAGTCGCGACGAATCCGTACGCACCGAGCGCCAGCACGCCGGCACCGATCCAGACCCAACCACGGTGCTCGCGCACCCCCTGCCAGACCAACCAAGCGCCCCCGATCTCGGCCACCGCCGCAAGCGCGAAGAGCAGCAGAGACTTCGTTATCGTCACGCCTGCTCCTTGGCGGCGCCGTGCAGCCGCTCCATCTGTGCGTCCAGGCTGGCAGCGGTCTCGGCAGCGTCCTTGAGCTCGCGTAGCAGCTCGGTGGGAACCGCGGTGCGATACTTGTAGTAGATCTTGTGCTCGAGGCTGGCCCAAAAGTCCATCGCGACCGTGCGGATCTGCAGCTCGACGGTCACCTGCACCACGCGGTCCGAGAGGTGCACCGGGATCTCGACCAGCGCGTGCAGGCTGCGATAGCCGTTCGGTTTCGGATCGACGATGTAGTCCTCGACCTGGATCACCTTCAGGTCGGGCTGACCCGAGAGCAGGTCGAAGACTCGATAGACGTCCGAGGTGAAGCTGCAGGTGACCCGGACGCCGGCGATGTCGGTGATCTGCTCGCGGATGTCGTCCAGGGTGCTCGGCACACCACGGCGCTGCATCTTGTCGAAGATGCTCTCCGGCGACTTCACCCGCGAGAGCACGTGCTCGATCGGGTTGTAGTCGTGCAGGTGGGCGAACTCCTCCTGCAGGATCGAGATCTTGGTGGTGACCTCGTCGATGCCGAACTTGTACTCCATCAGGAACCGGGTCAGTTGCCCGCTGAGAGCGTGGAACTCCTCGAGACTGCTGATCTCGCCGAGCGGGCTGTTGATGGTCACCCCTCGATGATAAGGACTGTCGCAACGCCCCGGGTGCGGCAGACTGGTGGGATGCGAATGAGGCTGCGATGACTCGCTCGATGAAGGACAGGATGCTCGCGGGTGAGCACTACCTGGCCGACGATCCCGAGCTGATCGAGATGCTCACCACCAGCCAGGGTCACATGGACCGCTACAACGCGACCGCGTCCTCGGACCAGGCGGCACAGCGCGCGATCCTGGCCGAGTGGCTCGGGTCGGTCGGCGAGGGCGTCAGCATCCGGCCGCCGTTCCGGGTGGACTACGGCACCAACATCCACGTCGGCGACCGGGTCTTCGCCAACTATGGCCTGGTCGCGCTGGACTGCTGCGAGATCACCATCGGCGACGACTGCCAGTTCGGGCCCAACGTGCAGATCCTGACGCCGCTGCACCCGTTGGAGGCCGGGCCGCGGCGCGACAAGTGGGAGTACGCCGCCCCGATCAGCATCGGCGCGAACGTCTGGGTCGGCGGCGGCGCGATGATCCTGCCCGGCGTCACCATCGGCGACAACGCCGTGATCGGGTCCGGATCGGTGGTCACCCGCGACATCGCGGACAACGCCCTGGCGGTCGGGAACCCGGCCCGGGTGGTCAGGGACCTGGCCGAGTCCTGAAGTCGCGCACGGCAGACTGGACCCCATGAAGTTCACCGAACGAGAAATGACGGTGGCCGTCGACGTGGTCGGCAAGACACTCCACGCGGCGAAGAAGCCGCCGTGGCGCCGGGGCAGTGCGGACGCCGAGTGGGAGCAGCTGAAGCCGATCGAGAAGTATCACCACCGCGCGGCCGCCGGGGAGATGATCCTCGGTCCGCTGGTCGCCCTACCGGAACGACCGACGATCGGAGCCCGGCCCGAGTTCACCGATGAGGAGATGGCCTCCGCCGCCGAGGAGAGCACCCGCAACCTGATGGAGCACCGCAAGTCGGGCGCCTGGGAGCGGCTCTCGGCCAAGAAGCGCAAGGTGCTCGTCGACTCGACGGTGGCGTTCGTGCGGATCGGCATCAACGCGATGCCGATCCGCCAGGACCCGGACGCACTGATCGTCCCGGACCACCTCTGAGCTCAGGTCAGATCGGCTTGTTGAGCGTCGCGGTGTCGATCACGAACCGATAGCGGACGTCGCCGGCAACGACGCGCTCATAGGCACCGTCCACCTCGGCAGCCGAGATCGTCTCGATGCTGGCACCGATCCCGTTCGCGGCACAGAACTCGAGCATCTCCTGGGTCTCGGGGATGCCACCGATGTTCGATCCGGCCACCACCCGGGACCCGCCGACCACCGATGAGGGCCGCAGGGCCCACGGCGAGGGCGGCATGCCCACGTTGACGAAGACACCGAGTGGCTTGAGTGCCGAGACGTAGCGGTTCACGTCGACATCAGCACTCACCGTGTTCAGGATGACGTCGAAGGTGCCGCGCAGTGCCTTCAGCGCGGCCGGGTCGGCGGTGGCGATGTGCGCCGTGGCGCCGAGGGCCTTGGAGTCCTCGGCCTTGGCGTCGGAGCGCGACAGGACCGTGACGTCGGCGCCGAGGGCGACCGCGAACTTCACGCCCATGTGGCCGAGCCCGCCGAGGCCGACGACGGCAACCTTCGAGCCGGGCCCGACTCCCCAACGCTTCAGCGGCGACCAGGTGGTGATGCCGGCGCAGAGCAGGGGTGCTGCCTCGTCGAGGCCGACACCCTCGGGGATGCTGCACACGAAGCGCTCCGAGACCGGCACCTGCTGGGCATAGCCGCCGCGGGTGGCCTCGCCGTCATAGCCGCGACCGTTGTAGGTCATCACCGCGCCCTTGAGGCAGAACTGCTCCTGGCCGTCCTTGCAGAATTCGCACTCACCGCACGAGTCGACCATGCAGCCCACGCCGACCCGGTCGCCGACCTTGTGCCTGGTCACGCCCGCCCCGACGGCCGAGACCACGCCGGCGATCTCGTGGCCGGGGGTCATCGGGAAGATTGCCTTGCCCCACTCCTCGCGGACCTGGTGGATGTCGGAGTGGCAGATGCCGGCGAACTTGATGTCGATGAGCACATCGTCGTCGCGCAGCTCGCGCAGCGGGATCTCCGCGACTTCGAACGGAGCTCCGGCGGTGGTGGCCTGCAGGGCAGTAGTGGTCGTCATGATTCCGACCAT
>DATCYH010000802.1:0-1584 GCA_036570405.1 Nocardioides sp. | reverse complement strand
CGTCGAGGTCGACATCGACGTCCGCCCCATGTTGCGCGGACAGCGCAGACAGCTCGTCCGCGGCCATCCGGGCCGAGCGCTCCTCGTTGTCCCCGGCAGTGTCGCCGGCGGTGTCATGCACGGCGTCGTGGAACCAGGCGGCCAGCACCACCTCGACGTTGTCGCCCGCGCCCAGCTCGTCGAGCCGGGCGAGCACCTCGGCCAGGTGCTGGACGTCGTGATAGCCGCGACCGGTCGACCACGCGGACAGCAGCCGGTCGCGAAGGTCGTGTCCGCCGGGGAGTGGCCAGTGCAGCATGCCTCCATCGTGCCGGGTGTGACCGAGAAGTCACCCAGCGGCAAGGACTTCCCCCACACGGCACCGGATCAGGTGGGACAATGGGGGCATGTCCGAGCAGAAGGCAGTGAAGCGGCCGCGTCACCTGATGGACCCGAACAACCCCCAGCGCGCGGTCTCCACCGGAGACCGATCCCTGGGCAACGTGCAGAAGTGGGTGATGTCGGTGCTCGCCGTCACCACCATCGTCCACATGCAGGTGGGGCTGATTCTCGGCGCGATGGCGATCGGCGAGGGGCACACCGACGCCCAGGTCGGGCTGATGGTCATCGCGACGATCTTCGGCATGCTCGCCGTGGCGGCCGGGATGGCCATCCACCAGCGACACCCGCTGAGCCCGTGGCTGCTGCTCGGCCTGGTCCCGACCCTGATCGGGATCCCGTTCGTCTTCTGATCCACCGCCCCGGGCGAGGGCTTTCGGGAACCGAACCGCGCTGGCTATCGTCATAGTCCTCATGAAGCGACTTCTCGGACCCCTCCTGGCCAGCATCCTCGCCCTCACCCTCCTCGGCTGCTCCGACGACGGCGAGGAGAACGACGCGAGGGAACAGAGCTCGCAGTCCCCGGACGACTCCGGCTCTGCCGGCGAGAGCGAGGGCACCGAGGAGTCACCGCGCTCCCCGGAGCCCAGCGACCTGGTCTATCCGAGCGAGTCGATCGGTCCCGAGGTCGACTTCACCGAGGTGGCCCTGATCTCCGAGACCGCCGCCGGAGGCGAGGTCGCCCAGATTCCGGTCATCCTCGACTCCGACCAGGCCGTCGCCGACTTCACCGCCCAGTTCAAGGGGCGCACCATCGGCCAGCAGGTCGCCGACGCGGTCTCCGGAGCCAAGCTCGCCGACGACGAGGTGCTGCTCGGCACCGTGGTCGCCCTCGGCTGCGACGAGCCGACCGGCGTGACGGTCAACAAGGAGAACGGCGTCACCATCAACCCCGTCGGGCTGCCGGCCAAGCCGGACAAGCAGTGCTTCGCCGCAGTCACGACTGTCGCGATTGTGGCCGTGAAGGCCTCCGAGCTCGACTAGCGTGCGGGTATGCCAGCCCGGACGTTTCCCGAGGACCCCCGCTTCGTCAACGGTGCGGAGCGTGAGGTCTTCGAGGCGCTGCGCGACGGACTGGGTGACGACGATGTCGTGATCGCCAACCTGCGTCTCACCGACGAGAAGAAGGACCATGAGGCCGACCTCGTGGTGCTGATGCCCGACATCGGGATCGCAGTGCTCGAGGTCAAGGGCGGCTCGGTGTGG
>DATCYH010000801.1:0-4309 GCA_036570405.1 Nocardioides sp. | reverse complement strand
CCCGGTGCCGTGGCAGCCAAGGAGGCGGCAACCACCGGTCCGAAGATGGGCAACTACGTGGCCGCGCAGTCTTCTGGCCAGGCCGAGCAAGCAAGCGCACCCACCGGCGCCGCCGGGACAGTTCCGGCCCACACCGCCGATCCGACCCCTGCCATGACGGGCCGCCGCTCGGATGACTCGGGAGGCGGACGATGAGCGCCACGAACACCACCCGGTCGGGCGACTACGAGCTGCAGCCGGTGAAGTTCTCCCGACTGGCACGCCGCGGGGTCCTGTTCGGCCTGACCGCCTCCCAACTGGTGGTGGTCGGCATCGGAGTCGTGACGCTCGTGTTCTCCCTCTACGTCGGCGGTGGCACGAGCTTGGTCGTTGCCCTCCCGGTCATCGTCTGCTGCAGTGCCCTGGCCTGGGTCAGCGTCGGGGGCCGCAAACTCATCCAATGGCTGCCCATCGTCGGTGTCTGGCTGTGGCGCTCCACCGGAGGCCAACTGATCTACCGGCGTCGCGTCGTCGCCCCACGACCGGTCGGAACCCTCGCGCTTCCCGGGGATGCGGCCCGGTTGCGTCAGTGGCTCGACCCCGACACCGGCGCAGTCATGGTCCACGACCCGCACCGCTCGACGCTGACCGCCATCGTGGCGGTCTCCCATCCAGCGTTCATCCTGCTCGACCCGCTCGAACAAGAACGCCGCGTCACCGGCTGGGGCCGAGTCCTGGCCACCGCATGCCGATCGGGACGGCTCGCCTGCCTGCAGATCATGGAACGCACCCTGCCCGACTCCGGCAAAGGGCTGGCCGAATGGTGGCACCAGCACGGCTCCGGTGACGACAGCTTCACCGCCACAACGTACGGCGAACTCATCGACCGCGCCGGACCAGCCGGTGAACGCCACGCCTCGACCATCTCGTTGTCGCTGAACCTCAAGACCGCCAACCGAGCCATCCGCGCAGCCGGTGGAGGCAACCGCGGAGCCGCCGCCGTCCTACGCCACGAGATGTCGACCATCATCGCCGCGCTGCGCTCAGCCGACCTCGCCCCTTCTGACTGGCTCGACCCCGGCGAACTCGCCGTCATCCTGCGCGGTGCCTACGACCCCGATGTCGGCGCGGCGCTGGAGCGTCACGGAGATGTCGGCCGCGACCTCGCCACTGCTGGCCCAGTCGCCGTCACCGAGAGCTGGTCAATGCTGCGCTCGGACTCCGCACACCACTGCGTGCTGTGGATCAGCGAATGGCCACGATCCCTGGTCTTCCCCGGGTTCCTTGCACCCGTCCTGTTGTCCTCGGGCATCCGACGCACCTTCACGCTGCTCTACACGCCGCTGCGCACCGATCAAGCCGCCCGCGACATCCGCAAGAAGAAGACCGAGTACGTCTCCGACGCCGCCCAACGTCAACGCATCGGCCAGATCGAAGACGCCCAGCACAGCGCCGAATCCCAGGACGTCCTCCAGCAGGAGGCTGACCTGACCGCCGGCCACGGCATCCTCCGCGTCACCGGCCTCATCGCCGTCAGCGCCAGCGACCCCGACGAACTCGAACGCGCCGTCGCTGACATCGAACAAGCCGCCATCCAAGCCTCGTGTGAGACCCGGCGTCTGTGGGGTCAGCAGGCCCAGGCGTTCACCGCCGCTGCACTGCCGCTGTGCCGCACAGTGTGACTCGTAGGCGCTTCAAAACGAGCGGTTCGACCTGCGAGATGGCGAAACGGAAGCTCATGCTTCCAACTCTCGTTCCTCGTCGAGGATCTCCGCTACATCCAGCACATCCGATTCCGACTCCGAATCCTCGTCGACCGCAGGACCTTCTCGAACCCAATCCTGCGGGTCAAGATCATATTTCTCGGAGAGGAATCGGACTCGGTACACATCCTCCGCCCTCTGATAGACGTGCCTCGTCATATTCGCGCTGAGCGCAGCGTTGATACCCACGCCGACGAACGGCACGGTCTGCGCAAGCTTTCGCTGAGTCAACTTGATACCCAGCACCTGATACACGCGCCCGATGACTCTGACAATGACCTGTTCATTGAGCTGCTTCCAGGTTGCCTGCCGCATCATCTGCTGCGTAAGTCGCGACAAGGCAGCGAGCGCCGTGTGCTTGGCTTCCAGCGTCCCCGCTATCCCCAAGGACAACACACCCATTGCGAAGAGCTCTTCGTCAGGAAGCCGGACGTCGTACCCGTATCTGACTGCGACTGATCCAACACTTCGACCCATCATCGCCAGCGACGCAACTGTGTCTGCAGCTACTGCTGCAACCACGGCGCCCGACGCAACGCCTCCGCTTACGGTCGTAGAAACCACGGTGCCAGTGACGGCGAGGGATGTCGCGGTGCCCTGAACGGCGGACGTCGATACGTACAACCCTTTGCGACGCCTGAAGCGATCAAGGTCGCGAACGTCCAACTGCTTCAGATCGTCCAGACCAAGGAGTCCATCGTGCTTCTTCTGGTACCCACGGAGCGCCCCCTCGGCGCTCGCTGACCGAAGGGCGGGATTGAAGGTGAGCTCGAGAGTCCCATTCATGGTCTTCTCGACGATTCCCTTGACTGCGGCCGTCGGCAAGTGCGCATCAGCGAAATCGGAGGCCCGCTCCGTCGTGGTACTGGCGATCTCACGCACCTTCCTGGGCACGACTGCCTTGTGCGGCGGCTCGTGCAAGCGCGTCAGGCTCTTCTCCCACGCCCCACGCTCGTATGCGCTCATTCGATCCGCGCTTTGCTGCTCCGCCACCGACCCACCGTCCTCCGTTTGCTCTCCGCCTCCGGAGTCTATGACTGCCGTCCGACTGATTCCCTGGGCAAGAGCGCCTCACAGCCACTGGCTCATCAGCCGCGTGGCGAGCCCGTCGGCTCACCTGACTGGTGACGTTCGCCCTCCAGGAGGAATCAATGCCGACCTTCGACAACCCCGCTGCTGATGCTTCCGAGGCCGAGCAAGCCCTGCGTGGCCTCGCCCACGCCACCCGGCGGATCGACGATCCGACCCAGATCTACGGGGTGCTCGGATCGCTGTCCCGAGTGACCGCGTCGCTGAGTCAGGCGCTGCACCAGTTGGGGTCGTATCACGACAACCACGGGGCACGCGCTGAGGCGACGATCGTCGATCCGAAGCAGACGGGCGCTGCGTACCGAGTGTCTTGGGACCTGCACCGTGCCGGCGAGATGCTGGCCAGCATCCAGAAGTCGATCGACAGCGCACACCAGTCAGAAGCCACGATCGTCTACCCAGACCCGGTCTCCACATCCCGCCCTGCCGGTCGAAGTCACGACGGGTTGTCGCTGTGAACGACCACGACGCCTCCCGGCTGCACAGCGCCGTACTCGTATCACCGAAACGCGAACGACGGCGTGACCGCAAGGCCCGAAAACTCGCAGCACGGGACCTCCTCGCCCGCGACCGCGCCGAACAGAAGACCGTAGCCCGAGCCAAAGCCGACGCACTCACCGCCGAACGCAAGGCCACCGTGCTGCTGCCCAAGGCCGGCGAGCGCGGTACCGCGGCCTTGCGAACACCGGGCCGGCTACGACTCCCCCGCCACCAAGACACCTCCGCCACCCTGGCTGGTGCCTATCCGTTCCTCGCCGAAGGTGGGCTCGGTAGCGACGGCGTGTTCGTCGGCCAGGACCTCTACTCCGGCAGTTCCTTCGTCTACGACCCCTGGGTCCTCTATGCCCGCGGCCTGATCACTGCCCCGAACGTCGTACTCGCCGGGATCGTCGGCTCCGGGAAATCCTCTCTGGCCAAGAGCCTGTACACCCGCTCCATCCCGTTCGGGCGCCGCGTCTACATCCCCGGCGACCCCAAAGGCGAGCACACCGGCGTGGCCGAGGCGGTCGGCGGCAAGGCGATCGCACTCGGACACGGCATGTCCGCCCGGCTCAACCCCCTCGACGAGGGCCACCGACCCAGTGGCCTCGATGACACCCAGTGGGCGGCCCAGGTCAGCGCACGCCGCCGCGACCTCCTCGGCGCCTTGGCCGAGACAGTGCTCGACCGTCGACTCTCCCCGCTGGAACACACCGCCGTCGACATCGCCTTGGCCGAGGTCGTGCGCACCGCCGACGTACCGGTGCTTCCACTGGTGGTCGACCGGCTCCTGGAGCCCGACCCTTCGGTTGATCCCACCGGGCGCCTCACTGAGGACGGCCGACTGCCCGGCCATGCGCTGCGCCGCCTCGTTGCGGGCGACCTCGCCGGCCTGTTCGACGGTCCATCGACTGTCCGGTTCGATCCGACGTTGCCAATGATCTCCCTCGACCTCTCACGCGTCACCGAGAACGCCACCCTGGTCTCGGTGCTGATGA
>DATCYH010000800.1:0-2377 GCA_036570405.1 Nocardioides sp. | reverse complement strand
GGGTTGTTCTTCAGCGAACGGTCCAGGACGCGCAGGACCTCCTTGTACTCCTCGTTGTCCGTGGTGTCCTGGCCAGGAACGGCTCCGGCCTTCTCGAACTCGACACCCTTGTGCACGAGCAGCGTGATGTCGCCACCGTCGTCGAGGAGGATGTTCGGACCGACCGCGTTGCCGTCGGCGTCGGTGAAGTCGAAGACGTTCTCGGCGAGGTCCCAGTACTCGGCCAGGGTCTCGCCCTTCCAGGCGAAGACCGGGATGCCGGTCGGGTTCTCGACGGTGCCGTCACCGACGACGATGGCCGCGGCGGCGTGGTCCTGGGTGGAGAAGATGTTGCAGGAGGCCCAGCGCACGTCGGCGCCGAGGGCGACGAGCGTCTCGATGAGCACGCCGGTCTGGATGGTCATGTGCAGCGAGCCGGCGATGCGCGCGCCGGCCAGGGGCTGGGAGTCGGCATAACGCTCGCGGAGCGCCATCAGTCCGGGCATCTCGTGCTCGGCGAGGCTGAGCTCCTTGCGTCCGTATCCGGCCAGGGTCAGGTCTGCGACCTTGTAGTCCATCGAAGATTCCTCAACGTGTTCGACTGGATCCGCGGCTGCATCTGCATCTATTCGGGATCTCCCGCGCGGACTGGACCCAGCCTACAAGCGCGGGCGCGTCGCGGTGGAATCTCCGCCGTGCTGCTTTCCCTCGGCCGCGCTGCCGTGCCCGAAGGGCAGGAAGTGCATGATCGCGGCCACGATGCTGCCGACGACCAGCCCGACGACGGCCGAGGCAGCCGTGTTCGTCAGCCAACCCAGCACGGCACCCAGGGCACCCGTGGCGTCGTGGACCTGCTCCTCGAGGTGGTGCACGAACCCGTATGGCGGGTGCCAGCCAAGGTCATCGACCCCGACCAGCAGGATGTGCCCACCGACCCAGAGCATCGCCACGGTGCCGACGGCACCGATCAGGGCGAGCAGCCCCGGCATCCCACGGACCATCCCGTGGCCAACCTTCTGCACCAGCCCGGAGCGGGTGCGGGTCAGCCGGATCCCGATGTCGTCCATCTTCACGATCGCAGCCACCACGCCGTAGACCAGCGCCGTGATGCCGAGGGCGACGACGACGAGGATCGCTGCCCGAGCCACGAACGGCTGGTCGCTGACCTCGTTGAGCGCGATCACCATGATCTCGGCGGAGAGGATCAGGTCGGTGCGGATGGCACCGGCGATCATCGTCTTCTCCTGCTCGGGACTGATCTCGGTCGCGAGCTGCTCGGACTCCTCATGGCTGCCGAAGAACTTCTCGATGATCTTTTCGGCACCCTCGTAGCAGAGGTAGGTGCCGCCCAGCATCAGGATGGGGGTGAGCAACCAGGGCAGGAACTGGCTGAGCAGCAGCGCCGCCGGCAGGATGAAGATCAGCTTGTTGCGGATCGACCCGATCGCGATCCGCTTGATGATCGGGAGCTCCCGCTCGGCAGCGAGGCCGGAGACATATTGCGGGGTCACCGCCGTGTCGTCGATGACCACACCCGCGGCCTTGGCGCTGGCCCGGCCCGCGGCAGCCCCCACGTCGTCGACCGAGGCCGCGGCCAGGCGGGCCAGGACGGCGACGTCGTCGAGCAGGGCGAACAGTCCGCCACTCACTGGGCATTCTCCGCTGAAGTCACGGGTGAAAGATTAGGCCATTGCGCCCAACCCCGTGCTGTGGCGCGACCGTGCGGATGCGGGGCGCACCGTCGGGTCACTGCCTAGTCCTCGACCAGGCCGAGCTGCAGGTACGCCGCGGCATAGCTGCCGGTGAGCAGGAGCGAGGCATAGCGACCCACCTCGTTGGTGGCGTCGGTCTGCACGGTCTCCACGCGCACTCCACGGCTCTCGGCGGCCGCGACGAGTCGCTCGCGCTGCTCGTGGGCGACCGGTTCGTCGGCGCCGTCGTCCAGGATCACCAGCACCGGCCGGAGGTCACCGGGCTCGTCGGAGAACGGGTCGTCGAAGACATCGCGGGGCCGGGTGGCCTCGATCACCGGGAGCAGGTGCTCGGCGTCGCCGGCGAGTGCTCCCCGTCCGGACGCACGCCGGATCGACTCGGCCACCCGCCTGGCGGCGCGGGCGGCCAGCACGGAGCCGCCCCACACGATCGGGTTGGCGTCAGCGAGCGAGATGGCCAGCATCTTGGCCGGGTTGACGGCCAGGTCCCGGTGCGGCGAGCTGGCGATCGCCACCGCGTCCATGTCGCCGGCGACCTCCTCCGCGTCGGAGGCCGGTCCCAGTCCGGCCCGGTTCAGGTAGTCGAGCATCACCACGGCGGTGGCCAGCTGGTCGCCTGAGTCGATCGGCAGGACCGTGCTCCACCGACCCGCGGCGTGCTGGGCCACCATCGAGTCGGACTGGCA
>DATCYH010000799.1:0-4324 GCA_036570405.1 Nocardioides sp. | reverse complement strand
ACGCGGGCCTCGACTGGGAGAAGCACGTGCGCTACAACGAGTCCTTCGAGCGTCCCTCCGAGGTCGACGCACTGATCGGCGACTCGTCCAAGGCGCACGAGAAGCTTGGCTGGAAGGCGCAGACCACTGCGCTCGACCTGGCCAGGGTGATGGTCGACGCGGACCGTCAGGACCTGGCCCGACTGCTCAACAAGGGCTGAGCGTCCACCACCCCCAAGGCTGAGCCCCTCAGCCGGGTTTGCGCGCAGTCACGTCCAGCACGATCCGCGGCGCGAGGCCGCTGGCCACCATCCGGTCCATCACCCGGCTGCCCACCTTCAGCGCGCCACCGCGCAGCCCGATGAAGTGCAGGTAGAGCTCGGAGGAGAGGCTGTAGCGCGCCTGGGCCTTCACCGTGACGTCGGTGAAACCGAGCCGAACCAGCTGCAGCTCGATGCTCTCGGGCGTGTGCAGGATCGTGTGGTGCACCGGCAGCCGGCGGTCGGACAGCTTGACCACCCGGCCGCGGGTGACCCGCGCCATCTCCAGCGCGGCCCGGTCGACGGCCGTCCGGTTCGGGGTCTGCAGCGTCAGCAGGCCACCCGGGCGGAGCATCGTGAAGGTGTCCTTGAGCAGGTTGTCGCTGGGCACGTGGGCCAGCACGCACCACATCGTGACCAGGTCGAACTCGTCGCGGTGCCCCAGCTCGCCGAGGTCGCCGAGCTCGAGCTCGACGCCATGCCGCTCGGCGGCCATCGTCACCGCGGCGGCCGCGGTCTCGTTGCCGAACACCTCGAAGCCGAACTCGTCGCGGGCGATCTGCAGGAACCCGCCGTCGCCGGCGCCCACGTCGAAGACCTTGACCGGTCCCCGTCCCAGCACGGCAGCGCAGTCGGCCAGGGTCCGGCGCCAGATCTCTGAACGTCCGCCGTCGCGCTTGGCCGCGACATAGGCGGCATAGAGCTCCTGGGTGAGCGCGTTCTCGGAGATCACCTCGGGCGACGCATCGTCATACTCGCCGTGCGCGCACATGCCGCACACTCGGCAGCTGACCGTGGACCGGCCGGTGACCCGGGAGATGGGCAGGCGGCGGATCCGCCGCGAGCGGCACGCGGGGCAGTGGAGAACTTCGGGCATGACGATGATCCGTCCGGGAGGGAGCGTTGCCGGAGTCTAGATCCGCGGCGACGCCCGATTCAGGCTTTCTGCGAAATCAGCGGATGCGCTGCAACCAGAGCGATGAGGGTGGGTTGGGGTCCTGCGCCAGGGGCGTGTACGTCGGGAAACGGCCGGTCAGGAACGCTTCGTCGTGGTGGCGGACCAAGGGGGTCGAGAGCAGGATCTCGAAGGAGTCGTTGAACGCCAGGAAGTTCTGCACGACCATCGCCTCGTTCCAGTAGACCGGCCACAGCTCACCGAACAGCCAGGTGTCGGCCGGGAATGGGCCGTTCCAGGGGAAGTGCACGTCGTGGATGTGGACGAAGACGCCGGGTTTCACCTTCGGCAGCACCTCGAGGAAGAGGTAGGCGACGTCGGAGTCGATCTTCAGCGCGTGCGAGGAGTCGATGAACAGCACGTCCCCGGCCTCGAGCTCCTCGAAGCGCGAGAGCGGGATGTCCTGGACGAAGCCCTCGACCAGGGTGAAGTCGTCCAAGGTGCGCAGCGCGTCGAACGGATAGGGCTCGATGCAGGTGATGGCGAGCTGTGAGCCGGCGGTGGCGTTCTGGGCGCCGGCCAACGAGGCATAGAAGGTGGAGAGTCCCGAGCCGACCTCGAGATAGCGCTTCGGCTTGTGCTCGCGCAGGAAGTAGTAGAGCGTGCGGGCGTCGAACTCCGGATAGCCGGGACCGAACCCCTTGCGGGTGTTGGCCAAGTAGTCGCCGGTCGAGGAGCGGAACTCGCTCTCCCACTTGTCGGCCAGGCCTCCGAGCCGCTGCTTCATCGCGGGCACGTCGATGTCCAGGCCGCTCAGCGGACTGGGCCGGTCCCAGCGCTCGCGGGTCTTCTCGATCTCCTCGAGCACCGGCAGCGTCGAGTAGTAGTCGTCCTTCTTGACGATGTTGTAGCCGAACAGGGCGAAGAACCATCGGGTCGCCCGAATCCGGCGGCGGCGCAGACCGAAGACCATCCGGTCCAGGGCGTCGACCAGGAAGGCGGGCAGCAGTCGCGCGGCACGCTGCTTGGCGCTGCGGGTGGAGCCACTCATCAAGGTGTCCTCGTGCTCGGGGGGCGTCGCTGCCCTAACGATGTCTGTCATCTGGCGTCACGGCGGACCGGGCCGAGATGCGGCTGGGTGTCAGCCCACTCCTCGATCTCGGCGGCCAGGCTCTCGCCGATCGCCCGGTGCAACTCGGGGCTGTAGTGGAATCCGTCGGGTGTGGCCTGCTCCGGGTCGCCGCACACGCGATCGGCGATCGGAGTCACCTTGAAGTGACGCACGTGCGGCAGGTCGAGTCGGCGTACCAGCGATTCGATGGCCTCGTTCATCAAGGCGATCCGCTCGCTCATCCCGGGGAACCAGGACTGATAGCGCTTGGTCGGGCCCAGCAACTCGAAGAGCAGGACCATCGGTGAGCCGACCTTCTGCACGTGCTCGATGTAGCGCTCGAGGTCGGCGACGACGGCGCGCTCGCGGTGCCGGATCGTCGGCGGCACGACCTTGTCCAGGGTCGCCTGGAGGTGGGCGAACAACATCCACAGCGGGCGCAGGATCCGGCGGCGATAGAGCCCCGACCACCAGCGTGGCCGGGCCTTCAGCGAGTTCGCGTGCCGCTCGAGCCAGTGCGGCAGGACCAGGTGGATCGTCTCGTAGTGGCCATAGACCAGCACGATCACGTCGGGCGAATAGCCGAGGATTTCGCGCTGCCAGGTGCCCAGGATCGTCGAAGTCTTCTCCGAGGTCATCGTGATCGTGCGGACCTCACAGGGCCGACCATCCTGGAGGAGCTGCTCCTCGAGCGCGCGCGGGAAGGTGAAGTCGGTGCGCGGGCCGCCCATCCAGGAGGTCCAGTTCACCGTCGAGGCTCCCTTGACCAGCACGCGCAGCGGGAGCTCGCTCATCCGGTCAGGCCTCCGTCGACGACCAGCACCGTCCCGGTGATGTAAGTGTTGCGCGGGTCGGTGAGGAACTGGCAGGCGCGGGCGATGTCGTCGGGATCGCCGAGACGACCCGAGGGAGTACGCCGCACGATCTGCTCGAGCTGCTCCTCGTCGAGGCCGTGGCTCATCTCGGTGCGCAGATAACCCGAGGCGATCGCGTTGACGGTGATCCCGCGCGAGCCCAGCTCGCGCGAGAGGGCGCGGGTCATCCCGTCGAGTGCTGCCTTGGACGCGCTGTAGACCGACAGCCCGCGATAGCCGGACTGGCCCACGACCGAGGAGATGTTCACGATCTTGCCGCTGCGGCGCGCCAGCATCTTGCGGCTCGCGGCGCGGGTGACATAGAGCGTGCCCTTGAGGTTGAGGTCGACGACGGTGTCGATGTCGTCGTCGGAGAAGGTGCCCAGAATGCCGTCGCGGGCCACGCCGGCGTTGTTGATCAGTACGTCGATCTGTCCCCAGCGTTTGCCGGCCGCCTTGACGAAGGCGTCGGCCTCGGCGCGCACGGCCAGGTCAGCTGCCTGGAAGAAGAACCGGTCGGGGTGCTCGGCCAGCCAAGCCTTCACCTCGGGGGTCTCCGAACGCGCGCAGGTCGCCACGCGATCGCCGGAGTCGAGGTAGGACTGGACGATGCCCGCCCCGAGTCCGCGACTGCCGCCGGTGACCAGGACGACGCGCGGCCCTGCGTGTTCGTTCTCTGCCTGATCGTTGTGGGGGCGCTCGGTGCCGGGCTGGCTCATGGTGCTCTCCTGATGATCTTGTTGCCAGCAGTGCTGATGGCGTCGACGAACTTGATGCTGCGTGGGCGTGCGGCCGCGGGAAGATCCTTGCAGGATTCGCGGATCGCGTCCTTGAGTTGGGTGTGGTCGGCACCGGGAGCAGCGACCACCTCGACGGCGACGATCGCACCGGTCATCGCGTTGGCCCGTCCGAAGACCCGGGCCACGTCGACTCCTTCGACGGCGCCCACGCGCTCCTCGATCGGGAGCGGGTGCACCTTCACGCCACCGACGTTGATGATCTCGCTGGACCTACCCCGGAACAGGATCCGGTCGCCCTCGACCTCGACCAGGTCACCGGTCGCGCGCCACGCGTCGCGGTCGATCGGCTCGTCGCCGTGATAGCCCAGCATCCCGATCCGCGAGCGCACCCAGAGCTCCCCGTCGACGACCTTCATCTGTACGTCGGCCGTCTCGTCGCGCTCGAGCACGCTGGCGGCCAGTCCCGCGCGGCCGTCGCGCCGCGA
>DATCYH010000798.1:0-2901 GCA_036570405.1 Nocardioides sp. | reverse complement strand
GTCCCGGATAAGCAGCGCTCCCCCGTCGCGGTCGTCGATCGCCTGCTGCTCGGTCTCCTGATCGGTCGTCGCTCCGTTGTCGTCGAGGCCGAGGTGGCAGTGGGCGTCCACCAGTCCCGGCACGATCCAGCCCTCGACGGCCGAGTCGGCACCCGCCTGCTTCTCATAGGTGACGGTCCCGTCCACGACGTACAGCTCGCGTGCCTCGCCATCGGGAAGCACCGGACCGGAGAACTTCAGCGCAGTCATGTGCCGACCGTAACCGACTGTGCCCGCCTGCGGAGGCTCAGAGCTGGTCGAGCAACCAGGACGGGGACATCGCCATCGCCCCGGCACCCTGGACGAGTGCGCGCAGCAGCTGGTCGGCAGTGACCACCGTGACCCGGTGACCAGCGGCGACCGCGTCGCGGGTCTCGGCGACGATGGTGTCGTCGCCAGCGCCCTTCGCGTGCACGGTGCGCACGTGTCCGTCGCGACCCGCCTTCACGCCGCCCTTGGCAGCGCCCTCGAGCACCAGCACGATTCGGTCGTACGTCGTGTCGCCCACCATCACCTGCTCGTGCAGGCGTCGCGCCGCACCGGAGCGGTCCTTCCACCAACCGTCAGGACGGGACCCGACGACGTTGGCGGCATCGATGACCAGGACGGTCGCCATGGATCAGCCCCTGCCTCAAGCCCCGCCTCAGCCCTGACTCACTTGAGGAACTTGGAGAAGTCCTTGGGCAGGTCGAGGTTGGCTGCAGCGGTCTCGTAGTCGACACCGTCGGCGCCGCCGAACGGGTTCGCGCCCGAGGAAGCGGCCTTCTCCTTCGCGGCGGCCTGCTGGGCCGCCGCCTTGGCCGGGTTGCCCGAGACGCGCTTCTTCTTGCCCTGCTGCTGCTTCTTCTGCTTGCCCTTGCCGGCGCCGCCGCCCATGCCCGGCATGCCGGGCATCCCACCGCCGCGCGCCATCTGCTGCATCATCTTGCGGGCCTCGAAGAAGCGGTCGACCAGCGTGTTCACGTCGGAGACCTGGGTGCCCGAGCCCTTGGAGATGCGCAGCCGGCGCGAACCGTCGATCATCTTCGGGTTCTCGCGCTCGCCGGGCGTCATCGACTGGATGATCGCCTGGATCCGGTCGATCTCCTTCTCGTCGAAGTTCTCCAGCTGATCGCGGAACTGGCCCATCCCGGGCAGCATGCCCATGATCTTGGTCAGTGAGCCCATCTTGCGGATCTGCTGCATCTGGGCGAGGAAGTCGGTCAGCGTGAAGTCCCCGCCACCGGCGAGCTTCTCGGCCGCCTTCTGCGCCTCAGCGGCGTCGAAGGTCTTCTCGGCCTGCTCGATCAGGGTGAGCATGTCGCCCATGTCGAGGATGCGCGAGGCCATCCGGTCGGGGTGGAAGAGGTCGAAGTCGGTCATCTTCTCGCCGTTGGAGGCGAACATGACCGGCTTGCCGGTGATCGAGGCGATCGAGAGCGCCGCGCCACCGCGGGCGTCACCATCGAGCTTGGTCAGCACGACGGCGTCGTAGCCGACGCCCTCCTGGAAGGCGAGCGCGGTGTTGACCGCGTCCTGGCCGATCATGGCGTCCACGACGAAGAGCACCTCGTCGGGCTGGACGGCGTCACGGATGTCGGAGGCCTGCTGCATCAGCTCGGCATCGATGCCCAGGCGACCGGCGGTGTCGACGATCACCACGTCGTGGAGCTTGCGCTTGGCCTCCTCGATCGCCTCGCGCGCCACTGCCACCGGGTCGCCGACACCGTTGCCGGGCTGGGGAGCGAAAACCGGGACACCGACCCGCTCACCGTTGACCTGGAGCTGGTTGACGGCGTTGGGTCGCTGCAGGTCGGCGGCGACCAGGATCGGGGACTTGCTCTGGTCCTTGAGCCACAGCGCGAGCTTGGCGGCCAGGGTCGTCTTGCCGGCACCCTGGAGGCCGGCGAGCATGATCACCGTGGGGCCGGTCTTGGCATAGCGCAGGCGGCGGGTCTCGCCTCCGAGGATGTTGACGAGCTCCTCGTTGACGATCTTGATGATCTGCTGGGCCGGGTTCAGCGCCTGGCTGACCTCGGCGCCGCGGGCCCGCTCCTTGACCGCGCCCACGAACTCCTTGACCACGGGGAGGGCGACGTCGGCCTCGAGCAGCGCGATGCGGATCTCGCGCGCAGTGGCGTCGATGTCGGCCTCGGAGAGCTTGCCCTTGCCGCGGAGGTTCTTGAAGGTGTCGGCAAGACGGTCAGAAAGAGTCGCGAACAAGTTTCGGGTTCCCTGGTCTCGAAGGATGCGGTATCGAAGGACGGGGTGCGGCGTTTCCGCACGTCATTCAGTGTCCCAGCCTAACCGCCGGGAGTGTCCGAGCGGGAAACCACTGACGCAGCGGGCGCTCAGGACCCGGCCTGCTCCTGGTGCGTCAACCGCCTGCGTACGGCGTGCGCAGCCTCGGCGGACCTCTCGTCGCTGAGCGCGCCCGCCCCCGGCTCCTGGAGGTAGAACACGTCCATCGCCTGCGGCCCGAGGGTGTCGACGTGTGCGGAGCGGACCGAGATCCGCAAGCCCGCCAGTGCCGAGCACACCTCGTGCACCACTCCGGGCCGGTCATCGGTGCGCACCTCAAGGACGGTGGCGCTCTGCGAGGCCTCGGGCCGTACGACGACACTCGGCGCCAGCCGGTTGGTGCCGGCCCGCCCCAGCCTGGCCGCCGTGTCGATCCGGCCGTCGGCGATCGCGGCGATCCGTTGGCGGAGCACCTTGGCATCCAGGTGCTGGTCGGCGACCTGCCACTCGGAGACGCCGTACTCCTCCTGCGTCCACGCCCGCGCCGCCAGCACCGAGGTGCGCTGCAGGGCCAGCATCGCGGCGGCATCTGCGAGCAGGCCGATCCGGTCCCCGGAGACCACCCTCACCCGGGCCCCGTCC
>DATCYH010000797.1:0-6444 GCA_036570405.1 Nocardioides sp. | reverse complement strand
CGGTCTCGGGCTCACCCGCCAGGCCGACGAACTCGGCGTACGACGCTCCGCCCCACGCCGTGACCCGGTCCTGGGGGAGAGCACGATAGGGATACCAGAACGCTCCGGCGATGGCACTGGTCGTCTCCAGCGGCAGGTCGCGGGCGACGACGTTCACCCGGTGGCCCCGTTCGAGCAGCCGGACAGCACAGGTCAGGCCGATCACACCAGCGCCCACGACGATCACTCGAGACATGGCACGAGTCTGCCGCACTTGCCCTGATCCCCGCGCGGATCAGGCGACCTTGGCCAGCTTCTTCTTCTCGAGCTTGGCGAGCTGCTTCTTGTCGACCTTGACCAGCTTGCGCTTCTTCACGGTGTAGCCCGGCGGGAGCGTGCCGTCCTTCATCATGCGGATCGGGCAGCGCTTGCAGCGGTCCTTGGACACGCAGCACTCGCTCTTCGGCTTCACCTTCTTTCCCATACCGCTGATGGTACGCCCCAGCCGAAGGGTTGCCTTACCTCTGTGATGCGCATCGCATCCTGGCGCCGGAACCTGTCAGTCGAGCACTTGCACCGACCAGCCGTCGGAGTCCCGGTCGAGGACCAGCGCGGTCGC
Source organism: Nocardioides sp. (assembly GCA_036570405.1). Taxonomy (GTDB): domain Bacteria; phylum Actinomycetota; class Actinomycetes; order Propionibacteriales; family Nocardioidaceae; genus Nocardioides. The sequence goes on along the minus strand of DATCYH010000797.1, from coordinate 5,846 downwards.
CACATCGAGCACCAACGCCACCGCCTCCCCACGGTGCAGGTCGGCCAGGTCGTCGAGGACCTCCGGCACCGGGTCAGCTGCACCGAGCCGCGGGAGGTCGAGCCTGATCTCCACCGGGACCCCGAGGTCGTCGCCCATCTCGACGGCCCGCGCCAGGCTCCTCGCGTCGCTGTAGACCAAGGACACCTTGGCGCTCCGCAGCCCCTCGAACCGATCGAGGTCGGTCGCCGTGGCGGGAAGCACCCACATCCGGGCAGGGCACTGGAGATCGGACATGGATCCCATTGTGCCCCCGTCCAGCGATGGTCCGATGATGGTCGGGGTCCGTCGAGCCTCAGTCGAGCCCGTTGGCCTTCCGGATCACGTCCACGATGCCGTCCATGATCTGGGTCAGGCCGAAGTCCTTGGGCGTGTAGACCGCAGCGACCCCGGCCTGGCTCAACGCCTTGCCGTCGGACTCGGGGATGATCCCGCCGACGATCACCGGGACGTCGCCCATGCCAGCCTCCTCGAGGCCGGCAAGAACCGCCGGGACCAGCTCCATGTGCGATCCGGACAGGATCGAGAGACCCACACAGTGCACGTCCTCGGCCACGGCCGCGGCGACGATCTGCTCCGGCGTCAACCGGATGCCCTGGTAGATCACCTCGAAGCCGGCGTCGCGAGCACGCACCGCGACCTGCTCGGCACCGTTGGAGTGTCCGTCGAGTCCCGGCTTGCCGACCAGCAGTCGCAACCGGCCCCCGAGCTCCTCGCCGGTGGCCTGTACCCGCTCGCGCACGGCGGTCAGCTCGACCCCGGCCTCGGCCACCCCGACGGCGCCGGAGACGCCGGTCGGTGCACGGAACTCGCCGAAGACCTCGCGCAGCGTTCCGGCCCACTCACCGGTGGTGGCACCGGCACGCGCGGCGGCCAGGGTGGCTTCCATCAGGTTCTCCGAACCCTTCGCGGTCTCGGCGAGCTGGGCCAGTGCCTCGGTCACCGCGTTCTCGTCGCGCTCCGCCTTCCACGCCTCGACCGAGGCCTTGGCGGCCTCCTCGGCCTTCGGGTCGGCGGTCATGATCGCCTCGTCGAGATTGGCCGTCAGCGGCGACGGCTCGGTTGTCTCGAAGCTGTTCACCCCGACGATCTTCTCCTCGCCGGACTCGATCCGGGCGCGCCGTGCAGCGTGGGAGGAAACCAGCTCGGACTTCATGTAGCCCGACTCCACGGCAGGGATGGCGCCGCCCATGGCCTGGACGCGGTCCATCTCCGCCTTGGCACCCTCGACGAGTGCGTTGACCTTGGCCTCGATGACGTGCGAGCCCTCGAAGATGTCCTCATATTCGAGCAGGTCGGACTCGAAGGCCAGGACCTGCTGCAGGCGCAGGGACCACTGCTGGTCCCAGGGCCGGGGCAGACCGAGTGCCTCGTTCCACGCGGGCAGTTGTACGGCGCGGGCGCGAGCGTTCTTGGACAGCGTGACGCCGAGCATCTCGAGCACGATGCGCTGGACGTTGTTCTCGGGTTGGGCCTCGGTCAGGCCGAGGGAGTTGACCTGGACGCCATAGCGGAAGCGACGCATCTTGGGGTCCTGGACGCCGTAGCGCTCGCGGGTGATCTCGTCCCAGAGCTGGACGAAGGCCCGCATCTTGCAGGTTTCCTCCACGAACCGGACGCCGGCGTTGACGAAGAAGGAGATCCGGCCGACGACCTTCTCGAAGTCCTCCTCCGAGACCTGCTTGGCGTCCTTGACCGCGTCCAAGACGGCGATGGCGGTGCCCAGGGCGTAGGCGAGCTCCTGGGTCGGCGTGGCACCGGCCTCCTGCAGGTGATAGCTGCAGATGTTGATCGGGTTCCACTTCGGGATGTAGTTCACCGTGTAGGCGATCATGTCGCTGATCAGGCGCAAGGAGTGCTCGGGCGGGAACACATAGGTGCCGCGGGAGAGGTATTCCTTGATGATGTCGTTCTGAGTCGTCCCGGCGAGCTGCTTGGCGACCTCGGCAGGGTCCAGCTCGGGGTTCTGTTCTTCGGCGGCGACCTGATACATCGCGAGCAGCCACATGGCCGTCGCGTTGATGGTCATCGAGGTGTTCATCTCCGTGAGCGGGATGTCCTTGAAGAGCTTGCGCATCTCGCCCATGTGCGGGACGGGCACCCCGACCTTGCCGACCTCACCACGCGCCAGCGGCGAGTCCGGGTCATAGCCGGTCTGCGTGGGCAGGTCGAAGGCAACCGAGAGCCCGGTCTGTCCCTTGGACAGGTTGTTTCGGTACAGCGCGTTCGATGCCTCGGCCGTGGAGTGGCCGGCATAGGTGCGCATCACCCACGGTCGGTCCTTGGTCACCGGGTTCTCTGCAGAGTTGCTCATGAGCGAAGCCTAGAGCGAAGTGGACCGGCCGGTAACCGTGTCCGTGTGTGGGAATGGCTACATCCAGTCATCGTGCGCGATGCCGGTCCGGCACGCCGGGACCCGGCCGACTCCCCTGCGGTCGGCCCGGTCCGGCCGCCTCGGCCGAAGAACGCGCGAGCGTCAGGCCGGGATCTTCTCCCGCTCGACCGCAACCAGTCGGCGCAGGTGGGAGACGTGCAGCATTCGCCGGACGGCGGGGCCGCAGCCCCGAAGGCGAAGGTGGCGGCCGTCGCGTTCGGCCGAACGCGTCGCCACGGCAAGAACCTTGAGCGCGGTCACGTCGACCGCGTCGACGTCGGTGAGGTCAACGAAGATCTCCTCGTCGAGGCACTCGTGCAGGTGCTGATAGATGGCGGCTCGAACTTCCATGGTGCTGCGCACGTCGAACTGGCCGGCAAGGACGAGTGCCGGACCGTCGGTGGTGATGTCCATGTCGTCTCCCCTTCTTCATGGACGCCCGAACGCCCACGTTGAATCCTTCTGTCACCAACTATGACGCGGACCACGTCGATTTGGTTGCCCCGCCGCCCGGAAAATTCTTCGTATCCACCTGATGACACATGGCCGGACGTTCGCGAGGCGCAACGTCCGCTATGTGACTGGTGTGACTCAAGTGATTCTCCACAGACTCACCCTGCACCGCAGTGCGACCCTGGACCACGCTCCTGTACCCCGGCCACTACTCTCGATGCATGGTCAACCTCACCCGCATCTACACCCGCACCGGCGACGCCGGACAGACCCGACTCAGCGACATGAGCCTCACCTCGAAGACCGACCTTCGGCTCGAGGCCTATGCCACCGCCGACGAGGCCAACGCAGTGATTGGCGTGGCGTTGGCCCAGGGTGCGCTCGACGAGGCGGTGGTCAAGGTGCTGACCCGCATCCAGAACGACCTCTTCGACGTCGGCGCGGACTTTGCCACGCCGGTCGTGGAGAACCCCGAATATCCTCCCCTGCGCATCGAGCAGGACTACATCGACCGGCTCGAGGGCTGGTGCGACGAGTTCAACGAGGACCTGGAGAACCTCCGGTCCTTCATCCTCAACGGGGGCACCGCCGGCGCCGCGCACCTGCACGTCGCGCGCACCGTCGTACGTCGTGCCGAGCGCGCCGGGTGGGCCGCATGGGCCGAGCACGAGGCGACGATGAACATCCTCGCCATCAAATATCTCAACCGCCTCTCGGACCTGCTCTTCATCCTGGCCCGGCACGCCAACCGTGAGAACGGCGATGTGCTGTGGGTCCCCGGCGGCGAGCGCTGAGCACTATGCTCTGCGCATGCCTACGGTGGCCTCCGATGCGCGCCTGAGCGCCCACGTCGACAGGATCGAGCAGGAGCATCCCCCGGTGCCCCTCGACTCGGTCGACTACACCGTGCACCGTCCCGAATTGCTCGACGAGCGCTATGGGCACGTGCTCGACTACCTGGCCCGAGTCGAGCTCGAGGTGGACCGCAACGTCCTGGAGCTGACGGCCATGCTCCCGGATGCCTCTGCAGTGGACCGGCGCTTCTACAGCGAGGTCTGGCAGCCCCAGGAGATCCACCACGGACTGATCCTCGACAAGCTGCAGACCGTCATCGGACGCGCACCGGCGGTCACCGACACCACGACCGTCTCGCCGAAGATCCGCATCCTCGGCGCGCTGGCCCACCTGTCCCCCGTGCACGACGTGGTGCGCATGCTCTACTACCTGACCGGCATGTCGACCGAGCGCTCGGCGGTGCTGGCCTACAACCGGCTCCACGACGGCGTGGTCCAGCTCGGCGAGACAGCCGTTGCGCAGACCGTGATCGCGCCGATTCGGCGCCAGGAGCCCGGCCACTATGCGTTCTACCGGCTCTCGGCCACCGCACTCGACGCCCAGCTCTCGCCGTGGCAGCGCTGGCTGGTCGCGCGCCTGCGGCGGGTCTCGTTCGCCCCGGTGGGTGCCAACAACGACGCTCAGCGGGCCGACTTCGGTGCGGTGCTGGTCGCCCTCGGGGTCGAGGACGACCTGGACCACTTCGTCACCGAAATCAGCCGTGTGGAGAACGACCTGCTCTGGGCCCAGCGCCGCGGGCTCCCGGTCCCGACCTATGTGATGGACGCGATGCGCGAGGCGATCGAGCTGCACCGGGCCCGCTGAGACCAGCTCACCGAGACCGGACCCGAGTCGCCCAGCCTCAGGTGATGTCCTTCCTCAGCGTCGTGAACCGGCCGATCACCGCGAACACGACGGCATAGGCGATCAAGACCACCGCTCCGGCCCAGCGACCCAGCAGCTCGAGGCCTGAGGCGGCATAGAACGACGACCCGACCAGCGCCTCGGCTGCCGCTCCCGGCAGGAACTTGGCGCTCTCGCTCATCGCACCGAGGTCCAGGGCATCGCCCCCGGCGGCCAGGCCGATCCGCAGGATCGGCTCGACGAACTGGGTGAAGGCAAGGATGATCACGATCGCGGCCACCTGGTTGGTCAGCATGGTGCCCAACCCGACGCCGATCACCGCCCAGATGGCCAGGGAGACGACCGAGAAGATGAGGTTGCCCCACACCTCGCCATTATCGAGGTAGAGCCCGTCGCCGACCGTGCCGAGCAACGGTGCCCCGCCGAGGACCGCGCCGAGCGTCCCGATCACGCCGTAGACCAGGCCGAGCCCGAGGTTGACCGCGAGCTTGGCGAACAGCACCGTGCTGCGCAGCGGCTGGTAGAGCAGGGTCGGGGTGATCGTCTGGTGGCGGAACTCGCCGGTCATCGCCAACGCGCCCACGATCAATGGGAAGACATAGCCCAGCGATGCCCCGACGGTGTACGTCGCCTGTGCTGACTCGAGGCCGGACGGTACGCCGCCGCCACCCATCCCGGGGCCGGTCGGTGCGGTGCTCTGGGTGAGGGAGAAGCCGAGCACCGCTCCCAGGAACGCCATGTAGGCGAACATGACCAAGGCCAGTAGCCACCACATCTTGGTCGTGGTGATCTTGCGCCACTCACTCGTCATCGTCGCGATCATGCTGCCACCGCCGCACGGTTGGGGTCGGTCAGTTGGAGGAAGACCTCTTCCAGACCCTTCCCCTCCCCGGCCAGACCATGGATCTCGAGCCGCTCCGTGTGTGCGGCGGCCCCGACCTCGGCCGGACTGGCGCCGACCAACTCGAGACCTCCGCTGACGAGCGTGAACTGCCACCCCCGCGCCCGGGCCAACCGGGTGAAGCCGTCGACGTCGGGGGTCACCACCTTCACCCTGTCGGCAGCCATCGCAACCAGGTCCTGCAACGGCGACTCGTGGACCAGCCTGCCGCCGGCGATGACGACCACGTCGTCGACGGTGGCTTGGACCTCGCCCAGGACGTGGGAGGAGACCAGGACGGTGCGGCCCTGGTCGTGAGCCAGGTGCCGCAGGAACCCGCGCAACCACACGATTCCCTCCGGGTCGAGCCCGTTGGACGGCTCGTCGAGAACCAGCACGCCC
>DATCYH010000796.1:0-4647 GCA_036570405.1 Nocardioides sp. | reverse complement strand
GAGTGCGCCGAGTGCGCCGAGCTAAGGGCGGCCGCTCCCGCTCAGGACGGCCGACCCCCCTGGTCCGAGGCGCCCCACGTTGCGGAACTCGCTCGGCGACTGCCCGGTCCAGCGCTTGAAGGCGTGGGAGAAGTTCCCAGGATCGCCATAGCCGAGATCGACCGCGATCTGACTGATCGTCAGGGAGTGGTCGAGAAGCAGCACGATGGCTCTCTCGCGCAGCAGGGACTGTCGGACCTGACGGAATGTCGTGCCCTCGTCCTCGAGCCGTCTCTTCATGGTGCTGGTGGAGACGTCGAGGAGTGCGGCGATGTCCCGGCTGCTCGACCGTCCTGGGTCCTGCTCGAGCAGTCGTCGCACCCGCTCCGTGACGCTGGTGGCACTGGTACTGCGGTCGAGCATGCGGCGCAGCTCGGCGATGGCCAAGCCGTAGGCGACCGGGTCCGGGAACCGGCAGCGGACACGAAGGGCCTCGGCCGGCACGTCGATGAAGGACGTGTGCGCGTCGAAGTCCAACCGTTCGCTCATCAGGTCAGTGCGAGTCTCCACAACTCCGGGGGCAGGCCATGCCAGATGCAACGTCACCCCTGGTAGCGGGCCGGCCAGCAGGTCGAGTAGTCGAAGCAGCGCCGCACCACCGTAGGTGATGACCAGGCAGTCGAGATCGGGATCGCCGGTCTGACCGCTCAGCCCCACTGTCAAGCCGTGCTCGCCCGGGTGGAAGTGAGGGCGAAGAGCGCCGGAGATCACGGGCAGATACCCCAGCAACTGGAAGATCTCGTCCACCGAGCCAGCGCTGACCAAGGGCAGGCTCAGCGGGCCGAACGAGGTCAGCCGGGCCTTCTCGGCGAAAGCGAGCCCGAGGTAGGTAGCACCGTCGGGGTCGAGGTCCGGGTAGACCTCGCGGAACCATCGGATGGGCACTTGCCGGTCGCGCTGTACCAGCTCGACCTCCGAAGTGCCCTGGAGTTCGATGATCCGACGGAAGTGCGCGACGGCGCTGGGCTCGAGCGCGTCGCTGTTGAGGAGCTGGACGAACGCCAGCGGAGGCACGCCGGGTTCGGGAACTCTCACTGCGCCTCCTGAGCCGAAATCACAATATATTGACGTAGGTGACCATAGCCACAGCCTGACGGGGAGACACAGGATTGAGGGCCAGTCTACCAAGGAGTTTCTTCATGTCCGTTGTCACCTTCATCTCCCACGACGGGGAGAAGTACGAGACACCGCTGGAAGAGGGTGTCTCGCTGATGCAGGTCGCCGTCGACAACATGGTTCCTGGAATCGACGGGGACTGCGGCGGCGAAGCCGCCTGCGGTACGTGCCACGTGGTCGTCGAGGACGGATGGATCGACCAGGTCGGCCGTTCGGGTCCCGTGGAGGAAGAGATGCTCGCCATGAACCCCGAGCGCGAGCCGAATTCCCGGTTGTCGTGCCAGATGCGGTTGAGCGACAGCCTGGACGGCCTCGTCGTCCGGCTCCCCGAGTTCCAGCTGTGACTGTCGAGAGGAACATCGCACCATGACGACCCTGACCACCGTGACCGACGCCATGACCGAGCGAGCTCAGTCCATCGTCCCCATGAGCATGCAGATCCGCGGGGCGCACATGTACGACCGGGCGCGTCGCTTCGTGACCCGTACCAACGGGCAGAAGATCTTCGTCGAGAAGCCGATCCCCCCCGTGGAGGAGGTTGCCCTGGTCGACATCGACCTGAGCAACCCGTTCCTCTACCGGCAGGGCAAGTGGCAGTCGTACTTCGAGCGGGTGCGCAACGAGGCTCCCGTCCACTTCCAGGCCAACAGCCCGTTCGGTCCCTTCTGGTCGGTCACCCGCCACGCTGACATCATCGCGGTCGACAAGGACCATGAGACCTTCTCGGCTGAGCCGTTCATCATCATCGGCGAGCCGCCGCGGTTCATGGATGTCGCCATGTTCATCGCCATGGACCCGCCCAAGCACGACCGGCAGCGCGCCGCCGTCCAGGGCGTCGTGGCTCCGAAGAACCTGCGCGAGATGGAGAGCCTGATCCGCTCGCGGGTCCAAGAGGTGCTGGACGACCTCCCGATCGGTGAGCCCTTCAACTGGGTCGACCGCGTTTCCATCGAGCTGACTGCGCGGATGTTGGCGACACTGCTGGACTTCCCCTACGAGCAGCGCCGCAAGCTCGTCGAGTGGTCGGACCTGGCCAGCTCCATGGAGCAGGCCAACGGCGGCCCCTCGGACAACGACGAGGTGTTCCGCGGATTCGTCGACGCAGCGCAGGGGCTGAGTGCTCTGTGGCGCGACAAGGAGGCGCGGCTGGCGGGGGGAGAAGAGCCTGGCTTCGACCTGATCACGATGCTGCAGCGCAACGAGGACACCAAGGACCTCATCGATCGTCCCATGGAGTTCCTGGGCAACCTCGTCCTGCTCATCGTGGGTGGCAACGACACGACGCGGAACTCCATGAGCGGTGGGATCCTCGCCATGAACCGGTTCCCGGACCAGTTCGAGAAGCTCAAGGCCAACCCGGACCTCATCCCCAATGCGGTCTCGGAGATCATCCGGTGGCAGACACCTCTGGCCTACATGCGGCGGGTCGCCAAGAAGGACACGGTGCTCAACGGACAGTTCATCCGCAAGGGCGACAAGGTGGTCATGTGGTACGCCTCGGGCAACCGTGACGAGCGAGTCTTCGACCGGCCCGACGACCTGATCATCGACCGCAGCAACGCACGCAACCACATCTCCTTCGGCTTCGGAGTCCACCGCTGCATGGGCAACCGGCTGGCGGAGATGCAGCTCAAGATCCTCTGGGAGGAGCTGCTGCCGCGCTTCGAGAAGATCGAGGTCGTCGAAGAGCCTGAGTACGTCCAGTCCAACTTCGTGCGCGGCATCAGCAGGCTGATGGTCACCCTGACGCCGAAGACCCAGGCGTGACCGAGGGGAGGGCGCTGGTCGTTGGCGCCAGCCACGCCGGTGTCCAGGTGGCCGCCGGCCTGCGGCAGCAGGGCTGGTCAGGAGAGGTCGTCGTGGTCGGCGACGAGCCAGCGCTGCCCTACCACCGTCCTCCCCTCTCCAAGGCCTACCTCGCCGGCACGAGCAGCCTGCAAGACCTCGCTCTGCGCAAGGCGGAGTTCTACGCCAAGCACGACATCCGCCTGGTGCAGTCGACGGTCACGCAGGTCGATCGTGCCGCGCAGCAGGTGGGGCTGAACGACGGCACCACGATGGGCTACACCCATCTCGCCCTGTGCACGGGTGGCCGGGTGCGCACCCTGGACGTGTCCGGTATCGACCTGCCCGGGGTGTTCTACCTTCGGACCTTCGCAGACGTCGAGTCGATCCGGGCCTTGGCGGCTTCCGGCAGCCACGCCGTCATCGTGGGCGGCGGGTACGTCGGCTTGGAGACAGCCGCGTCCCTGCGCGCTCTCGGCCTGGACGTGACAGTCCTGGAGGCCGCCGAGCGCGTGCTCGAGCGGGTCACAGCACCCGAGGTCTCGGCGTTCTACGAGCGGGTCCACCGCGACGCCGGCGTCGTGATCCGGACGGGCGCCCAGGTCAGCGCCATGGCCGGCGACCAACGCGTGCGTGAGGTGGTCCTGCGGGGTGGTGAGCGGATCCCGGCCGATCTCGTCGTCGTCGGGGTGGGCTTGGTTCCCAACACCGAGCTGGCAGCCGAGGCTGGCCTGCACGTCGAGAACGGGATCGTGATCGACGACCTGGCTCGCACCAGCGACCCCCGCATTGTCGCCGCCGGCGACTGTGCCAGTCACCGGATGGCTCGCTACGACCGCCTCGTGAGGTTGGAGTCCGTGCCCAGCGCCGGGGAGCAGGCGAAGACGGCCGCCGCGACACTGTGCGGCAAGGAGAGGCCGATCGCAGCGCTGCCTTGGTTCTGGTCCGACCAGTACGACCTCAAGCTGCAGATCGCGGGGTTGAATCTCGGCTACGACGAGCTTGTGCTGAGCGGCGACCCCTCTCGAGATCGCGACTTCACCTGCTACTACCTCCAGCAGGGACGGCTACTGGCCGCGGACTGCGTGAACCGACCGCGGGACTTCCTGAAGGCCAAGCAGCTGATCAGCCAGGGCCTCGGGGTCGACCGAGCCCAGCTCGAATCTGCCGCGGCCGCATCCTGAGGACCCCCGTCCCCCGTCTTCCGGGTCCACCCGATGCGCTGGCCGACCGGCCGCGTCCCTGCCCCCGAACAGCTTCGATACCCAAGGAACCCCCATGCAGAGCACCATGATGAACGTCCCCCTCACCACCGCCGCTATCCTGCGGCACGGTTCGCGCGTGCACCCCACGGCCCGTGTCCGGACGATGCAGCCGGACGGCTCGGTCAAGGTCGGCACCTTCGCGGACGTCGCTCGCCGCTCGGCGCAGCTGGCTCACGCCCTGCGCGACTGCGGCGTCACGGGCGACGAGCGGGTGGCGACCCTGATGTGGAACAATCAGGAGCACGTGGAGGCGTACTGTGCAGTGCCCTCGATGGGCGCGGTCCTGCACACTCTCAATCCCCGCTTGACCCCTGAGCAGCTGATCTACATCGCCAACCATGCCGACGACCGGGTGGTCATCGTCGACGGCACGCTGGCTCCCCTTCTGGCGGCGGTCCTGCCGCACCTCGCCGGAGTGCGCACGGTCGTGGTGACGGGCGCC
>DATCYH010000795.1:0-5648 GCA_036570405.1 Nocardioides sp. | reverse complement strand
GGTGGGCGACGGCGTGAACGATGCGCCAGCGTTGGCCACCGCCGATGTGGGCGTCGCACTCGGCTCCACGGCCACAGCGGTCGCCGTCGAGACCGCGGATGTGGCGGTGCTGTCGGGGCGCCTGGAGCGGGTCGCCGATGCAATCGACCTGTCCCGTCGGACCACCGCGGTGGTGCGCCAGAACGTGGCCGTCGCGCTGGCGACCGTGAGCGCTCTTCTGGCCGGGGTCCTGGCTGGTGAGGTCGTCATGGCCGTGGGGATGCTCGTGCACCAGGTGTCGGTCGTGGTGGTCGTCCTCAACGCCGTGCGACTGCTGCGCCGCCGGCCGACGGCGCAGGCTTCAGCGGCACCGGGGAACCCGTCGTCGGTGCCGCCCCAGACCGGCCGGGTCGGAGGAGCACCGGCACCGGCTCGCTAGGTTGGCCTGATGTCGACCCCCCGCAGGTCGCCGCTGACTCCGCAGCTCGACGACCCCAAGGTCTGCACCCCGGACGTGCGCCGACATGTGTTGGCGCACGTTCCGTTCTTCGGGTCGCTGTCTAGCGAGGAGATCGCCGAAGTCGACCGGCGCTGCCGGGTGGAGGACTTCGACGCCGGCAACGCCGTGCACCATGCAGGGCAACCGGCCCGGCTCCTCCACGTGGTCGCCACGGGAGCTGCGAAGGTCGTGCGCACGACGCTCGAGGGCACCGAGGTGCTGCTCGACATCGTGCGTCCCGGCGACTTCTTCGGCACGCTTCCGGTGCTGGGCTCCGACCGCTACACGGACTCGGTGTGGGCCCTCACCCCGCTGTGCGTCCTCTCCCTCGACGCCGCCAGCTTCGAGGCCATCCTCAACGAGCACCCGAGCGTCGCACGTGCCGGGCTCGGCGTGATGGCCGCTCGTCTCGAACGGGCTCAGTCCCACATCCACGCCATCGCCACCGCCACGAGCGAGCAGCGGGTGGCTGCGGCTCTGGTGATGCTGGCCGAGCGCACCGGCACGCCGCGCAAGGGGTCGATCCTCCTCGACGTCCCGCTCTCCCGCGATGACCTGGCTTCATTGACCGGCACTGTGAGCGAGACAGTGAGCCGGGTGCTGGCGCAGCTGCGCCGCGATGGTGTGATCGACACCGGGCGGCGCTGGGTGTCTGTCACCGATCTCGACGCGCTCCGCCACCGAGCCGCCATCTGAGCCATCATCCAGAGAGCGGTCTGGTGGGCCGCGCGTCGAATGGTGTCTGACACCATTCGACGCGACGGGACCCTGATAGGAGCACGATGTCATCTGAGGATCTGCGCGAGCGGCGGCTGGCCGTGCTCGAGGACCACTTCCAGTCCGAGGTGGACCACGACTGGGAGCGGTGCCTCGCCACCTTCAAGGACGTGCCCCGCTACGAGATCGTGGCCACCGGGCAGATCCACGAGGGCAGACACGCCGTCGTGGCCTACCACCGCAACCAGCGCTCCGCCTTCCCCGACCAGCGCCACGAGAACGTGCGCATCCACCTCGCGGATGACGACACCGTCATCACCGAGTTCGACCTGCTCGGCACCAACACCGGCGAGTTCCTGGGCCTGCCCCCGACCGGTAGGTCGTTCCGGGTGCCGGTGATCGCCGTCTTCGCCTTCGATGGCGACCGCATCACCAACGAGCGGGTCTACCTCGACAGCGCCAGCCTGCTCCGCCAGATCGGCCGCGAGGAGCTGCTGCCCATCGCCGGCGTCGACGGCTTCGCCGCCGCTCAGATGCGCGACGCCTGACGAGCTCAGGTGCTCGGCGAGAGGTCGAGCAGGGTGAGCTCGGAGTGCTCCACGAAGGTGGCGGGGCCTGAGAGGTCGAGGGACCGCTCGATCTTCGCTGGGAGGAAGGTCTCGGTCAGCCAGAGCGTCTCGGTCCAGGTGCCGGTGAGGTCGCCGCTGACCTCGTAGGTGACGGTGAGCGGTGTCACTTCGACCGTCTGATCACCGATGCTCAGCTCGTCGCTGGCGCCGCGGGTGGCCGTACCGGCGAGGGTCGCGTTGATGGATGCGGGACCGCCGTCGAGGCTCAGGTCGCAGCTCAGCGCCACGGTGTCCAAACCTGGTTCGATCAGCGTGCCGGGGTCACAAGACAGGGTGGCGACGGGGGAGAGGGCCCCGATGCGCTGGTGCTTCGTGTGGCCGTCGAGGGTGAGGCCACCGGACGGGTCGGCGCAGTAGCGCGTGTCCTCCGTGTGCTCGGCGAACAGGTTCACCGTGAGCTCGAAGCAGCCGTCGCCGGCGTCGACCACGACGGCGGTCACCGTGGCGGGCAGCGGGCGTGCGTCGGCGGGGAGGGGCCCGAGCTTCACCTCCTCCTGGCCGCTGGCGCTGTACGTGTAGACGCCAGGTGCGGGCAGGGCCGCCGGCCCATCGCTGCGGACCGCATCGCTTGCCGAGGCCGATCTGGTCTCTTCGGTGCGGGAGCGGAAGTCGTCGAGCGCTTCCTGTTCGCTCACCGCCGTGGTTCCGCGCGGCCACAGGACGAACGCGCCTGCCGCACCGGCGAGGACCACGACCGCGGCGGCGACCAGGACCAGGCGTCGCCTTTTACTCACGGCTGGAAGGGCAGCGAGTCGCGCACCGCGACCAGGCCGTACGCCTGGAGGTGCGCCGCGTTGGAGTGCATGGCGCCCCGCATGGCGATCACGCGGCGACGAGCATCACCGTCGCGCAAGACGTTCCCCACGAACCTGGCGGCGCCGAGCACCCCTTCGTCGGCCACGAGCCGGCGGGGCTCGAGCAGGTGCAGCGGGGCCTGGCAGCGGGTGGTGATCGTGAAGCCGTGCTCTTCGAGGAGCGACTCCCAGCCGCGCACGGTCATCGGCGTGACGTTGACCTTGATGGTGCTCGTGAGGTCCGACGCGACTCGGGTGCGCACTGCATCGTCGATGTCGTCGGGAGCGAAGGCCACCTCGTGCAGGGCGAAGCGCCCGCCGGGCCGCAGCACGCGCGCCAGCTCAGCGACGATCCGCCGCTTCAGCGAGTCGGGCTGCATGGTGAGGTAGGCCTCGCCGAGCACGACATCGGCCGACTGGTCCGGCAGCCCCGTGTCCGACGCGCTCGCTTGGACGACACGCCGGTTCGGTCCGTCGAGCATCGTGGCGACGAGGTCGGCTGCCGCGGGGTCGCGGTCGACCCCGGTGTAGCTCGCCGGGCCGGCCGCGAGGATGCGGCGGGTGGTGGCACCCAGGCCCGGAGCGACCTCGACCACGTCGTCGGAGCTGCCGATCGCCGTCGCCGCCAGCAGCTGGTCGGTGATCTCCACGCCGCCCGGCCGCAGCACCCGCTTGCCCAGGCGAGCGAGCAGCCAGTGCCCGGGCATCTGTGACGCCTCCAACACGTGGCCTGGGAGGTCAGCACTCCTTGTTACTGTCATGAGGTGACCCTAACAACCATGGTCTCCGCTGGCCATGGTCGAAGGGTCAGAGGTGCTACTGGGCGTCTGCGGCGGCTTCGATCGCCGCGATGTCGAGCTTCCCGAACGTGGACATCACCGCAGCGCTCGCCCGCTGGATCCGAGCCGGGTCACCCTCTGTGAGGAAGCCGTACATCGACTCGGGGAAGATCTGCCACGACACGCCAAACCGGTCCTTGAGCCAGCCGCAGGGCTGCTCCTCGCCGCCGTCGACCAGGGCGTCCCAGTAGCGATCGATCTCGGCTTGGTCCTCGCAGAGGATCTGGAACGAGATCGCCTCGTCCGGCGTGAACTGCGACCCGCCGTTCAGGGCCGTGAACTGGATGCCGTGGATCTCGAAGTCGACGAGCATGGTCGTGCCGACGGGCATGGGTCCTTCGCCCACGTAGGGCAGCGTCCGGAGGATCTGGCCGCCGAACACCTTCGTGTAGAAGGCGGCGGCATCGTCCGCCTGCCCGTCGAACCAGATGCAGGGTGAGATCTTGCTCAGGGTCGCCATCGTCGTTGTCCTCTCGTAGCGGTGTGCTGCCTCTACGACGAACCGGTCGCCCGAACCTCATCGCTCGCTGTCACGCAGCTTCCCCTTTGAGCGGCCGATCGGCGACAGCAATCGGCACTGCGAACGCCGCTCGAGCTGGTGTGCAAATAGCGGAGCGCAGGGTGACTTCTCAAGTCGAGGGCCTTGCGGGCGATAGGAGCGGATGAACCCCCAAGGAGGGACTGACAATCATGGATGAACACTCGTCTAACAAGAACCCAAAGCGTCGTCGCCGGGCCCTCACATGGGGCATCTTCGGACTGGCTGGCGTGATCATGAGCACTGCCTGGGCCACCGGCTTCGGCACCTCTAACTCCGATGCCACCGGCACCGGCCCCGCCCAGAACGCCTTCGGGCAGGGTGCTGTGGCCACCGAGAGCATTTCCGAGTACGCAACCGCCGTCACGGCTCAGGCACCGCTCGCCATCACCTTCGATGGCCTGTGGGGCCAGATCGCGGCCGACACAAACCTCTTTGAGGTCGATCTCAGCGCAACGAACCTGGATCTGGACGTTCGGACGGGCACGTTCTTCGTGGACATCTACGTCGACAACGCTCCATTCATCTCGCCATGGTCAGCTGCGAGGATCAAGTGGCACCGCTGGGACATGCCGTGTGCTGATGTGGCCGCGTCCGACACGGACGCTGTGAACGTCGGGACGGGCTACGACGATGTCGACACGGTCGCTGGTGACAGCGTGCTCGCTACTGCACCGAAGGTGATGAACATCACGACCGCCGACGCCCACGTGTCGTTCCAGAGCATCCCCGGCGACGCGATCTACTGCTTCGGCATCGCGTCGACCAACCTTCACGACGAGTCGAGCGATGACGGTGAGGTCCTCCACGCCGACGACGAGGCCGGGACCTTCCTGACCCGTCCGAACTCCGACGCCATTCCGACGGCGCCCGACTTCATGGCGATCGTGAACCGCTCGTCGAACACCTGACCCGTCTGGGAATGATCAGGAACTGACATGACTGACGCGTCGACCGGCGAGCAGGAGCTGCCTTCGGGCAGGGCTGCTCGCCGGCGGCGCGCCCGCACGAAGGTCGGCGGCGCCGTCGCCGTCACCCTCGTGGGCGCCCTCGGCGGTGGCTGGCTCTGGCTGGGCACCCCGACACCGTTGGTCACGGTGATGTCGCCCAGCATGGAGCCGACCCTCGGGGTCGGCGAGATCGCGCTCATGGCCAAGGTGCGGGGCACGCCTGAGGTCGGCGACATCGTGCAGGTACCGGTGCCCCGCGAGGTGCAGCGGGACAAGGGCTACCCGAGTGCCGTCGTCCACCGCATCATCGAGATCAAAGACGGGCGCGTGATCACCCAGGGCGACAACCTGGACTCACCCGACCCCTTCGATGCCCCGCTCAGCGCCATCGACCGGGAGATGCTGACGGTCGTGCCCGGCGCCGGGCGCATGGTGTCGTTCGTGACGAGCCCGTTCGGGCTCATCTGGATCGGCACCGGCGTGTTCATGTTCTTCATCTTCCCGGTGATGGAGCGCAAGAAGGAGCGCCACGAGGTCGAGACCGTCGAGACCAAGGCGCAGCTGCAGCACGTCGTCGCCGCGGTCGCCGACTACGGGCACCACCTGAAGAGCCACACCGAGATCCTCATCGCCATGAGCCAGGCCGCCCAGGACCTCTCAGCGGTGGTGACCCGGCTCGACGGTCGCATCGAGCCCGATGCGG
>DATCYH010000794.1:0-7739 GCA_036570405.1 Nocardioides sp. | reverse complement strand
CGCGGCCTGCTCGAGCAGAGCCCGTGAGGTTCCCGACGTCAACGAGGCGCGCATCATCGCCAGCAGCAGGGTGACCTCACGATCGACCACCACTGCGTAGAGGCCCTCCTTGCCGCCGAAGTGCTCATAGACGACCGGCTTGGACACCTCGGAACGGGCTGCGACCTCCTCGATCGACGTACCGTCGAAGCCTCGTGCGGCGAAGAGTTCGCGGGCCGTGGCGATGAGCTGCTCACGACGCTCCGCGGCGGTCATCCTGCTGCGCGGCGCGGACTTGCGGGAAGTGCTCACCGCTCCATCCTGCCAGCGCGGCCAACAACTGCAGCGTCAACAAGTGACGGGTCGGCGTGGGGGAGCGTCAACAAGTGACGGGTCGGCGGGGGGTGGGTGGGTGTCAGGCGGGGTGGTTGGCCTTGAGCTTCGCGTCGAGTCGCTCGGCCACCGGCCAGCGCACGTCCTTGACCCAGCCCAACTTCTCGAAGACCCAGATCAGACGGGCGGAGGAGTCGAGCTGGCCGCGGAGTACGCCGTGGCGCGCGCAGGTCGGGTCGGCGTGGTGCAGGTTGTGCCAGGACTCGCCGCCGGACGGGATCGCCAGCCACCACACGTTGGAGGACTTGTCGCGCGAGAGGAACGGGCGTTCGCCGATCGTGTGGCAGATCGAGTTGATCGACCAGGTCACGTGGTGCAGCAGACCGACGCGAACCAGGGTCCCCCAGAAGAACGCAGTCGCAGCGCCCTGCCAGGACCAGGTGACCAGGCCACCCAGGACGGGCGGCAGGAGCAGGCTGATCAGCGTCCACAGCCAGAACAGTCGGCTCACCCGGACGATGTCGGGGTCCTTCATCAGGTCGGGAGCATATTTGCGCTGCGGCGTCTGCTCCTCGTCGAAGAGCCACATCATGTGTGCGTGGAACATGCCCTTGGCCACGGCGCCGATCGAGGTGCCATATTTCCAGGGCGAGTGCGGGTCGCCGTCGCGGTCGGAGAACTTGTGGTGCTTGCGGTGATCGGCGACCCAGCGGACGACCGGGCCCTGGATCGCCATCGACCCGGCGATCGCCAGCGCCACCTTCAGTGGACGGGTCGGCTTGAACGACTTGTGCGTGAACAGGCGGTGGTAGCCGACCGTGATCCCGAACAGACCGATCGAGTACATCGTGACCGCGATGATCACGTCGCTCCAGCCCAACCAACCGCCCCAGGCGACCGGGACGGCGGCAATGATGGCGATGAACGGGACCAGGATGAACAGCGCGAGGGTGATCTGCTCGAGCATCGACTGCTCGTCGCCACCCAGGGTCGCGCGCTCCGGAAGGTACGTGTCCCGATTGGACGCGGTGGTGGTCACGTGCTGCTCCCCACAGATGTCGTCAGTTTCGAGGTCACCGTAACTTACGCAACCGTAGGTCGGGGAACGTCCTGTGGCACAGGCAACACCCAGTTCGGGTTACCTATGGGTAACCTATGCGGCATGCCTGCACTCCTGGACCTGTGGAAGAAGATGTCGGCCGTGCCGATGGGGAACAAGGCGTTCTCGCTCGCCTTCGCCCAGAAGGCCCCGTACTTCGCGACGATCCGACCGACCTTCCGGGTCATCGAGCCGAACCACGTCGAGCTCACATTCCCGAAGCGCCGCGCGGTGCACAACCACATCGGCACGGTGCACGCGATCGCGCTGTGCAACGGTGCCGAGGCCGCGATGGGGGCGCTCGCAGAGGTGACGATCCCCAAGGACAAGCGGTGGATCCCCAAAGGGATGGACATCAACTACACCGCGAAGGCCGACTCCGACATCACCATCATCGCCGAGACCGACCCCGAGCAGTGGGCCGGTGACGACCCCGACCTGCACGTGCGGGTCCGCGCGCTGACCAAGAGTGGCGTGGAGTGCTTCGACGGCGTGATCAAGCTCTGGGTGACCCCGAAGCCGGCGAAGGCCTAGTCAGACCTTCGCTTCCGCCGCGCCGACCATCGGCACGTCGAGCACCTTCTTCTCGCCGACCAGCTTCTTCTGCGCCAACGTGGCCAGCATGGTGAGGATCAGGTTGAGCAGCACATAGATCGCGCCGATCACCAGGATGGTCGGCACGTGGTTCGAGAACCGCCCGTTGTAGATCTCCTTGGCGACGGTGCTCAGACCACCGGCGGTCACCACATAGCCGAGGCTGGTGTCCTTAAGTGCCACCACGCACTGGCTGAGGATGGCGGGCAGCATGATCTTGGCCGCCTGCGGCAGCAGCACGATCGACATCACCTGCGACTTGCGCATGCCGATGGCGTACGCCGCCTCCCCCTGGCCCTTGGGCACAGCCAGGATGCCGGCGCGGAACACCTCGGCCAGGACCGCGCCGTTGTAGAGGGTCAGGGCTGCGACGACGGTCCAGAACTCGCCGAAGTCGCCGCGCGAGATGCCCCACATGAAGAAGATCAGCACCATCAGCAGCAGGACCGGCACGGCGCGGAAGAACTCCACGACCGCCCAGCAGGGCCAGCGGACCCAGGCGTGCTCCGACAGCTTGCCGATGCCGAAGACCACACCGAACACGACCGCGAACAACACCGAGAAAAGGGCGAGCTGGAGAGTGACCAGGATGCCCTTGAAGACGATCGCTTCGATGTACTTCGGCGTGACGAACGGCTCCCACTTGGAGTATTCGAACTGGCCGTGCTGCCCGAGACGGATCGCGGCATAGGCCAGGATCGCCACGATGACCAGGACCGTGAGCACCGTGTAGCCACGGTGCCGTGCGCGGGTGCGGGGGCCGGGGCTGTCGAACAGGACGCTTGCACTCATCGGGCCACGCTCCAACGTCGTTCAAGGCGGTTCGCTGCGAAGGAGAGCAGCTCGACCAGGACCACGAAGATCGCCGCGAAGCTGAGGAAGATGCCGATCCGTGCTGCGGCGTTGTCGTTGGTCAGCTCATACATGTAGGTGAAGGCCTCGACCACGCCGAGCGCACCGATCACGGTGGTGTTCTTCAGCAGGGCGATCTGGACGCTGGCCAGCGGAGGCACCGAGGCGCGGAACGCCTGCGGGATGATCACGTGCCGCATGGTGCCGGCGAACGGCATGCCGATCGCGCGGGCCGCCTCGGCCTGGCCGATCGGCACTGCGTTGACGCCCGAGCGGAGGGCCTCGCAGACGAAGGTGGAGGTGTAGACCGTCAGCGCCACGATGCCGGAGGCGACGTAGGTGTCGAGGTCCACGTTGCCGATGGTCCAGTCGACCCAGGTGAACTTCAGGTCGATCTTGGGGCCGCCGATGCGGAAGAACATGTAGATGATCAGCAGGGGTGTGTTGCGGACCAGGGTGACGTAGGTCGACGCGGCCCACCGCATCACCGCCACCGGGCCCACTCGCATGGCGGCCAGGATCGTGCCCATCACCAACGACAGGATCCCGGACGTCACGAAGAGCACCAGCGTGTAGCTGAATGCCGTCGCGACTTCGCCACGGTTCTCCCAGACCACTTCCACTCTGGTGACGTCCTTACTGGTCGGTGATGTCAGTTGTTCTCAGCACTGTCGGGGACGGTGATCACCGTCCCCGACAGCGTGTTGCCAAGGATCAGGCGCAGTCGTCGAGCTTCGGCGGCTCGGGGGTCTCCGACCCGGACTTGCCCAGGGTCAGCTCGAACGCGTCGGCCCACGAACCGTCCTCGAAGGCGGTGGTCAACGTGTCGTTGATCCACTGGCACATCTCGGGGTTCTTCTTGGAGTAGCCGACACCGATGTTCTCCTCGGAGAACTCGTCGCCGACGACCTTCAGCTCACCCTCGTGCTGGGCGGCGAGGCCCATCAGGATCGAGCCGTCGGTCGACATCGCCTCGACGGTGCCGTTGATGACGTCCTCCGCGCACGCGCCGTAGGCGTCGGCCGGGACGCCGATGGCACCGGCGGCCTCGACGTTCTTCAGCGACGTCGAACCACGCACCGAGCAGACCTTCTTGCCCTTCAGGTCGTCGATGCCGGTGATCTCGCTGTCCTCTGCGACGAGGATCTGCTGGCCGGTGACCATGTAGGGGCCGGTCTGGCCGACCAGCTTGCGACGGTCCTCGGTGATCGAGTACGACGCGAGCACCAGGTCCACGCGACCCTCCTGGAGGAACGGCTCACGGTTGTCGGAGATGGTCTCCTCCCACGTGACGTTGTCCGAGGCCGGGTCGATGCACAGGTCGGCAACGAGGATCTTCGCCACCTCGATGTCGAAGCCGCTCGGGCGCTCTGCTGCGGCGTCCTTGTAGCCGAGGCCGGGCTGGTCATACTTCACACCAACCGTGATCTTGCCGGCCTTGGAGAGCTCCTCCATCTTCGAGCCGGCTTCGAACTTGTCTTCACAGTCCGACTTGGCCTCGACGTCGCGGCCCTCGTCGTCACTGCCGGCGTCGCCACAGGCGCTCAGCACGCCGAGGCCGAGGACGAACCCCGCCGCGACTGCGATTCCCTTGTTCCTGATCCGCATCTGCGTTTCTCCTTATCGGTGGTGCCACTCGGGGTCGACAGGCCAGTTCGGCTGGACGGTCAGTGCTTGAGGATCTTGCCGAGGAAGTCCTTGGCACGCTCGGACTGCGGGTTGGTGAAGAACTCCTCGGGGGTGTTCTCCTCGACGATCGCGCCCTCGGACATGAAGATCACCCGGTCGGCCGCGGTGCGGGCGAAGCCCATCTCGTGGGTGACCACGATCATCGTCATGCCCTGCTTGGCAAGGTCGACCATGACGTCGAGGACTTCCTTGATCATCTCCGGGTCGAGGGCCGAGGTCGGCTCGTCGAAGAGCATCACCTTCGGCTCCATCGCCAGTGCCCGCGCGATGGCCACGCGCTGCTGCTGGCCGCCGGAGAGCTGGGCCGGATATTTCGCGGCCTGCTGGGCGATCCCGACCCGCTCGAGCAGCTGGCGGGCCTGGTCGTCGGCCTCGGACTTTGACTGCTTGCGCACCTTGGTGGGACCCAGGGTGACGTTCTGCAGGATCGTCTTGTGGGCGAACAGGTTGAAGCTCTGGAAGACCATCCCAACGTCGGCGCGCAGGTTGGCCAGCGCCTTGCCCTCCTCGGGCAAGGGTTGTCCGTCGAGGGTGATCGTGCCCTCGTCGATGGTCTCGAGGCGGTTGATCGTGCGGCACAGCGTCGACTTGCCGGAGCCGGACGGGCCGATCACCACGACGACCTCGCCGCGCTTGACGGTCAGGTTGATGTCCTGGAGGACATGCAGGCTGCCGTACCACTTGTTGACGCCCTCGAGCACCACGAGCGCCTCACCGGGCGCAGCGGCGGCGGACTCCTCTTGCACCAAGGTCATTGCCGCAACCTACCCAGATCGCCGTGACCCGCGCCACACAAAGAGCCGCTGGTGCGGACCTGAGACCGAATCGTTGCCAAGCCCGCACCCAGCCCGGGCTTTGGGCGCGGAACCCGGCGTCGCCGTACGCTTGGACCGTTATGACGCGCACGTATGAGGTCCGCACCTACGGGTGCCAGATGAATGTTCACGACTCCGAGCGGCTCACCGGCCTGCTGGAGGATGCCGGCTATGTGGCCTGCGAGGCGGGGCAGGGTCCGGCCGAGCATGCCGATGTCGTCGTCTTCAACACGTGCGCGGTTCGCGAGAATGCCGACAACAAGCTCTACGGCAACCTCTCCCACCTCGCCCCGATCAAGGCGAAGAACCCCGACCTCCAGATCGCGGTGGGTGGCTGCCTGGCCCAGAAGGACCGGGCCACGATCACCGAGAAGGCGCCCTATGTCGACGTCGTCTTCGGCACCCACAACATCGGCTCGCTGCCGGTGCTGCTCGACCGGGCCCGCGCCAACAACGAGGCGCAGGTGGAGATCCTCGAGTCGCTCGAGGTGTTCCCCTCGACGCTGCCGACCAAGCGGGACTCGGCGTACGCCGCCTGGGTGTCGATCTCGGTCGGCTGCAACAACACCTGCACGTTCTGCATCGTCCCCTCCCTGCGCGGCAAGGAGAAGGACCGCCGCCCGGGCGAGATCCTCGCCGAGATCGAGGCCTTGGTCGCCGACGGCGTCTCCGAGATCACCCTGCTCGGCCAGAACGTCAACGCCTACGGCGTGGAGTTCGGCGACCGGCAGGCGTTCTCCAAGCTGCTCCGCGCCTGCGGTGCGATCGAGGGGCTGGAGCGGGTCCGGTTCACCTCGCCGCACCCGGCGGAGTTCACCGACGACGTCATCGAGGCGATGGCCGAGACGCCGAACGTGATGCCGCAGCTGCACATGCCGCTGCAGTCCGGCTCTGACCGCGTGCTGAGGGAGATGCGCCGGTCCTATCGGCAGAAGAAGTTCCTCGGCATCATCGAGCGGGTCCGCGCCGCGATGCCGGAGGCCGCCATCACCACCGACATCATCGTCGGCTTCCCCGGCGAGACCGAGGAGGACTTCCTCGAGACGATGCACGTGGTTCGCGAGGCACGCTTCTCGGGAGCGTTCACCTTCCAGTACTCAATCCGCCCCGGCACTCCGGCGGCCACGCTGCCGGACCAGATCGCGCCCGAGGTGGTCAAGGACCGCTACCAGCGCCTGGTCGCGCTGGTGAACGACATCGCCTGGGAGGAGAACAAGCTGCTGGTCGGTCGCACCGTGGAGCTGCTGGTCTCCGAGGGCGAGGGCCGCAAGGACAACGCCACCCGGCGACTCTCGGGTCGTGGCCCCGACAACCGGCTCGTGCACTTCACCCCCGACCGGGTGAGCGGCGGGGACCCGGGCGACGCTCGTGCCGAGGCTCCGATCCGCCCGGGAGACATGGTCACCGTCACCATCACCCAGGCGGCCCCGCACCACTTGATCGCGGACGGCCCGGTCCTGGCCGTACGTCGTACCCGCTCGGGTGACGCGTGGGAGGGCCGGTCGACGGCACCGAAGGGAGTCGGCCTCGGCATGCCGAGCCTCGGCAAGCCTGCGCCGCTGCCCGACGCGCCGTCCTGCTCGATCTCCTGATCGTCCGCTAGGCCCCCGGCGGAAGACGACGCCTCGCCTCGACGGAGCACTCCGGACACAGGCGTGGAGTCCCGTGCCAGCCCTCGGCGCGCAGGATCACGATCATCTGTACGGCGGTGGCGCACGGGCGCTCGAACACTTCTCTCCAGCCCAGCCGAACAGTGCCGGAATCGGGCCCAACCGGCTCGGCGTCACCCCAGTCGCCCGCCCGGTCGTGCTCCCGGTCGTGTGCCCAGTTGTGTGCCCAGTTGTGTGCCCAGTTGTGTGCATGGCGCCGGGATCCGGAAGCAAACAGCCTCCCGTCGAGCTCGACCACCTGCCCGACCTCCTCGTGCAGCACCTCGGCCCGCAGAAACCCACGGCGCGGATCGATCGGCTGCGGCACGGGAACAGGCAGCCCATGGGGTCGCACGACCCGAGACAGGTAGCCCTGCTCGAGGACCGCGCACGTCTGGTGTGCGAGGTCCTTGAGCACCTCGGTGAGGAGGTCGCGCCGGGCGATGGCGGATCGAGGGCCCAGTGCGTCGAGCAGGCGCCGTGGGGTGGTCTGGCGCGACGAGACCAGATCGGCGAGCACTCGCACCGCGTCGAGGTCGTTGCCGCTCGCGGCGGCCAGGTCGAGGGCTGCCTCCTCGACACGGAGTCGGGGAGGCGACCGGTTCCACTCCGTCCGGGACGAGAGTCCCCCCAGCCGGTCGACCACGATGCCCGGCTGCAGGGCCACCGTGCGCCGGGTGCTCACGGCGACATGGATCGGGCCGGTGTCGCCTTGGTGCCCGAGGCTGG
>DATCYH010000793.1:0-3771 GCA_036570405.1 Nocardioides sp. | reverse complement strand
AGGTACGGCACCTGCTGACGAACCTTCTCGGCGAGAATCGTCAGTTCCTGGGCGACGCCAGCACCGTCACTGGGCTTACTCCCGCTCATTGTCCTCCTCGTCTTGTACGCGCCTCCAAAGCGGGGCGTGAAGTTCTGACATCCGACGACATGGTGATCTGGAACATACTTCGCCAGACTCAACGAAACCACATCCACCACGGAGGTTTCACTATGGCTAATCGCTCCCACCCCCGGTCGCGGGGTCTACGCCTGTCAAGTCTGGGCCTGACCATCCTGGCCCTGCTCCTGGGCTTGACGGCGTGTGCATCTGACTCGGGGGATGAGGGCGGTGAGCTGCGTGTCGCCGCAGTCTTGCCGTTGACGGGACCGGCCGCAGAGATCGGTGCGGCCTGGAAGGCCGGCATCGAGCTCGCCGAGGACGTCATCAACGACAACGGCGGCCTGACGATCGACGGCAAGAAGGTCGACATCAAGGTCAAGATCGTGGACGACGAGTCCACTCCCGCTGGCGCACAGCGGGTCATCCAGGAACTGCTGAACGAGGACTATCAACTCTTCTTCGGCCCATCCACGTCGGCGAACTTCCAGACGGCGTTCGCCACGCTGAAGGACGACGAGCGGCGCCTGGTCATCAGCCCGGCCCAGGCGGCTGAACCCTTCCTCACCGAAGGCGGACGCCTGTTCAAGACCAACCCCTCGCAGAGCCCGGAGGCACTCGCCGGATTCGCCCAGCAGTTCGCCGACTACCTCAAGCCTCAGACAGTCGCAATCCTCCAGCCCCAAGATCCCGGCGGAGACGCCGCGGCCCAGAACCTGGCCAAGGGGTTCGAGGAGGCCGGAGTCGAGGTCGTGTACAACAACCAGGTCCCGGCAGACACCCGTGACTTCCTGCCGATCGTCTCGGCCATTCGCAACACCGATCCCGATCTGGTGATCACCCCCTACCTCGACAGCGTCGGTGGACCCTTCCTCCAGCAAGCCGCCCAGGTCGGCTACGTGGACACGAAGTTCGCGAGCTACGGGGGCAGCTCCGCGCAGGTCGCCGAGGCGCCGGAGATCAGCGAGTTCACCTACATGCTCCCGCCCCGGGCGCCCGACAACCCCGACGACGAGGTGGTGGCAGACTTCCGTGCCGCGTACGAGGAGAAGTTCGACCACGAACCCAAGCCGATCGACACCTACGCCCTCATGGTCTACGACCCGCTGCTCATGCTGGCCCAGGCCGTGGAGGACGCCGGAACCTCGACCGACATCGCGGCCATCTCCACGGCACTTCGCGAGGTCACGGATTGGAACGGCAAGGCTCTGCCCTTCAGCTTCGACGAGAAGGGTCTGATCCAGCTGGAGACGATGCAGCTGGCGACCTTGCGCGACGGAGTGACGACCTACACGGACTTCGTGCCGTAAGCAGCCGTCCTGTCTCCACTGATCGAAAGGGAACTTCATGTTCTTGGAAGCCGCAACAAGCGGACTATTCCTCGCCGCCACCTATGCCATTGCCGCCTTCGGACTGGTGATCGTGTTTGGAGTTCTTGACATCCTCAACTTCGCGCACGGCGCGATGTTGGTGCTGAGCGCCTACCTCGCCTCCAGCCTCATCATCGGTGGTGTTCCGTACTGGGTCGCCCTGGTCGGGATCGTCGCCGTGATGGCGCTGGCGGGGATGGGGTTGGAGCGCACGATCTTCCGAAGGGTCGAAGGCGAGGTGATCGCCGGTCTGGTCGTCTCGATCGGGATCATCGCGATCGTGGACACCGCCATCTTGCGGTTCTGGGGTCCGGAGCCGCGGACCCTTCCCCGGCTGGTCGAGGGCTCGGTCTCCGTGGGCGCGGCGACCTTGCCCGTCGACCGGCTGCTCATCATCGCCGTCGTGGCGGTAGTCCTGGTCCTGGCTCAGGTGGCGCTGACCAGGTCCAGGTGGGGCAAGGTGCTCCGGGCGACCGCGCAGCAGCAGGATGCTGCCTCCCTCCAGGGGATCCCGGTCGATCGCGTGAAGACCGTGGCCTTCGGGATCGGCACGGCCCTGGCCGCGCTGGCCGGGGTCGTGATCGCCTCGACGGTGACCTTCGATACGCACCTGGGTGAGTCGCTGGTGATCAAGTCCTTCATCGTCATCATCATCGGAGGGGTGGGAAGCACGACGGGCGCGATGGTCGGGGCCTCGATCCTCGGCTTCGCCGAAGCCTTCGGCAGCGCCTACTTCGGCGTCGCCGTCGCGCAGCTCATCCCGCTGATCGCCCTCGCCGCGGTGCTGCTCGTGCGACCGCACGGGATCTTCGGTCGCCGGTTGGAGCGTGTGTGATGGGCGCCGTGGCCATGGCTAAGCGGCCTGCGACCAGGTCCGCCGGCGGCAGGGATCTGCGCCGAGCCGTCCCGATCGTCCTGCCGCTGATCTTGCTCGTGCTGCCGCTGGTGACCAGCAGTCCCCAGCACCACTCGTGGGTTGCCGCATCACTGCTGTGGGCTCTGTGGGTCGCCAGCTTGAACATCGTCTGGGGGTACGTGGGCCTGCTGTCGGTGGCCCAGCTCGCGCTCGGCGCGATCGCTGCCTACTGGGTGGCGATTCTCGGATCTCGAACCGACACGAACCTCGCCGTGCTGGTGGTCGTGGGAGTCGTGCTGTCGATGGTGGCAAGCGTCCTTCTCGGCGCGGTCTCGACCCGCTTGAAGGGCTTCTACTTCACGATCATCACAATCGCCTTCGCCCTGACCGTCTCGACGATCCTGATGAACTGGGACGTGGCTGGGCGTACGACGGGGCTCATGTTCTTGAGGTCGGAGATCCCCGTCATCCACCTCGGCCCCTACGAGCTCATCGCGACGACCACCGAGGGGTTCTACGTCCTCACCGCGATCGTCTTCGTCCTGGCGAACGCCATCGCAGCCCTCGTGCTCTACTCACGCGCGGGCCGCGCGATGCGGGCGGTCCGCGACGATCCTCAGCTGGCCCGGTCGCTCGGCTTCAGTCCGGCGGCGATCCGCACGCTCGCCTTCGCCCTGAGCGGTGCGCTGGCGGGCGTGGCCGGAATCCTGCACGCCTACTCCTTCCAGCTCGTGGTGCCGGAACTGTTCGCGATCGACCAGGCGCTCCTGGCCGTGATGTTGATCGTGCTGGCCGGCCTGGGCAACGTGTGGGCACCGGTCATCGCCGGAATCATCTACCTGCTCCTGTACCAAGTAGCTCCGATCGACGGCGACTTGAGAGCCGGGCTGCTCGGTCTCGTGGTGATCCTCGTCATCTTGCTGCTTCCGCGCGGCATCGTCGACGCGGTCCCGGCGTGGAGACGCGCGCGGGCCCATCGAGCGACCCATCATCTCGAGGAGGCTTCCGCATGACCGAGGCGATCCCCATCCTTTCTGTTCAGAACGTCACCAAGAAGTTCGGCGGCATCGCCGCAGTCAGCGACGTCTCGTTCGACGTGCAGGCGGGAACCATCTGCGGGTTGGTCGGACCGAACGGTGCCGGGAAGACGACGCTCGTCAACGTCCTGTCCGGGTTCGAGCCCTCGACGAGTGGGCAGGTGCGCCTGGGCGAGCGATCGATCTCGGGGTGGTCGGCCACACGCCGCGCGCGGGCCGGTCTGGTCCGGACGTTCCAACATGCCCACACCTTCGGCTCGATGAGCGTGGGTGAGGCGTTGGCGGCAGCCAGCGTCCCGCCACGGGGCACCGGAGTGCGAGCCCTGTTCCCCTCGCGGGATCGCCAGGAGATCACCGATCGCGTGGCTAAGGTCCTGCAGTTCCTCCAGCTGACCCGATGGGAGGACGC
>DATCYH010000792.1:0-3429 GCA_036570405.1 Nocardioides sp. | reverse complement strand
GCCGCGCCTTCTTGTTCTGCGCGACGATCTTGGTTCCCTGCTCACGTGGCATAGGAATGATTGTCTCAGGTGCGGCAACCGGTTTCGGTCACAGCCAGTTCATCGGGTTGGTGGGGGCTCCGTTGGCCATCACCGTGAAGTGCAGGTGGCAGCCGGTCGACCACCCGGTGGTGCCGACGTAGCCGATCAGCTGGCCGCGGGTGACGCGGCTGCCGACCGAGACGGTGTAGCGGGTCGCGTGGTTGTAGATCGTGGCCAGGCCACGACCGCGCTGGTAGCCGTGGTCGATGATCAGCCGGTTGCCCCAGGCCGACTGGAAGTACTTCTCCACCACGACGCCGTTGGCCGAGGCATAGAGCGGCTGCCCGCAACCGGCGCCGAAGTCGACCCCGTCGTGCAGCGAGGTGTAGCCGTAGATCGGGTGCACCCGGTAGCCGTAGGGCGAGGTCACCCGGCCGTTGACCGGATAGCTGAGGTAGCCACCGGAAGTGCGCGGCGCCTTGGCGGCCCGGCTGGCAAGGGCCTTGCGCCGAGCCTCGGCGGCGCGCTTGCGCAGCATCCCCTGGATCCGCGCGTCCTCGCGCTCGACCGTGGCCAGCACTGCCTTGTCACGGTCCCGTACCTTCTGCGCCGCTGCCGCGACCGTCGAACGGTCGGAGACCAGCGAGGCGACGGCTGCCTCCTCCTTGGCAGCCTTCGCCTCGAGGCGACGCATCAGCTTGAGGTTGTCGGCGGCGGCCTTCCGCTTCGCGGCGACCTTCTCCTTCTTCTCCTCGACCTTGGTCTCCTTGACCCCGAGCAGGATCTTGGCGGCCTCCAGCTCGGTGAGGACGGCGTTCTCCTTGTCCAGGATCGCGTCGGTGGCAGCAAGGCTGCGGGTCAGGTCGCCGGGGTTCTGGGAGCTGAGCAACGCATTGACGCTGGCGAGGCGGGGGTCGCCCTTCTCATAGGTCATGGCGACCCGGTCGGCGACCTTCTCGGCCTTCCACTCGACGCGGCGCTCGCCCTTCTTGAGCTCCTCGCGCGCGGCCTGAAGGTCGGCCTTGGCCTGGTCGAGGGCGACCTGGGCGGCGACGTCGCGCGCCTTGGAGGCGGACAGTTCGCCGCGGGTCTCCCCCAGCTTGGCCTGGGCGGTGTCCAGCTTCTTCTGGGCCCGGCGCAGGTTGATCGTCGCCTGGCGCAGCTCCGTGCTCGACTCGTCCAAGTCGTGGTGCGCCTGCGTCTTCTGCTTCTTGACCTCGCGCTGCTTGTCCTTGAGGTCGTCGGCTTGCGCGAGCGGGGCGAGCATAAGACCGATGATGACCAACGCGGCACTCAGCAGTGCCACGAGGCCTCGCCGGTCATCGCTGGGGAAGTAGCGAGACACAGTTGGAGCCTTTGTTCGGGGAAGTGAACGACTCGACGTTAGACGACGCGGGTCAGACTTTGAGGTATTTGCGCGTCAACAGGAGAGTCGGAATCAAGGTGAGCAGTGGGCCGATGACCGCAACCCACACCACCGCGTGCGCATAGTCACCCCAGCCGACCCATGGCAGGAAGGTGATCTGGGGCTCCACGCCGTCCTTGATCCCGAGCTGCATGAAGATGGCCAGCGCCCCGGCTGCCATCGCCACACCGGCAACGGCGGTGACCAGTGCCTCAAGCAGGAACGGCAGCGAGATGTAGAGACTGGAGGCGCCCACGAGCCGCATGATCCCGATCTCGCGGCGGCGTGCGAAGGCAGCCAGGCGGATCGTGTTGGCGACCAGGAGCAGTGCGGCGAAGATCAGGAAGCCGGCCACGCCGATCGCACCCTTCTCGAGGACGTCGATGGCCTTGAAGATCGGGCGGACCTCGTCGCGCAGGTCGCGCACGTAGTAGACACCGTCGAGACCCTGGACGGCGCTGATCACGCTCTCCGCGTCGTCCTGGCCCTTGAGGTCGATCCAGATCGACTCGCGCAGGTCGTCGGGGCCGAAGCCTGAGGGCAGCGTCGCCTTCTGGTCCTTGGAGAAGATCTCCTTGGTCTTCTCATAGGCGGTCTCCTGGGACTCGACGCGATAGCCGTCGGTGCCCGGGTTCTTCTTGACCGCCTCGATGATCGCGTCCTTCTGGGCGTCGGTCACCTTGCCGGAGCAGTTCTGCCCCTGGATCTGCTTGTTGCACATGAACACGGTGATCTGGTTGAGGCTGCCGAACTGTTCCTCGGTCTTCTTGGCCTCGGTGTTCAGGAGCACGCCCAGGCCGACCAGGGTCAGCGAGACGAAGAGCGTCAGCACCACCGCGATGTGCATGGTGAGGTTGCGCCGGAGTCCTTGTCGGAGCTCGGAGAAGACATGGCGAAGCTGCATGAGTGGGGGCTCCTCTTAGTTCTGGTAGCCGTAGATGCCGCGGGCTTGGTCGCGAACGACCTTGCCGCCTTCGAGCTCGATGACCCGCTTGCGCATCTGGTCGACGATCCCGGCATCGTGGGTGGCCATCAGGACGGTGGTTCCGGTGCGATTGATGCGGTCGAGCAGCTTCATGATGCCGACCGATGTGTTGGGGTCGAGGTTGCCGGTGGGCTCGTCGGCGATCAGGATCATCGGCCGGTTCACGAACGCGCGAGCGATGGCGACGCGCTGCTGCTCGCCACCGGACAGCTCGTCGGGCATCCGGTCGCCCTTGCCTTCCAGGCCCACCAGCTCGAGCGTCTCGGGCACCACCTTGTCGATGGTGGACTTGGGCTTGCCGATCACCTGCAGGGCGAAGCCGACGTTCTCGGCGACGGTCTTGTTCTGCAGCAGGCGGAAGTCCTGGAAGACGGTGCCGATCTGGCGGCGCAGCCGGGGCACCTTCCACCCCGCGAGCCGGCTGATCTCCTTGCCGGCGACGTAGACACGACCCGACGTGGCGCGATATTCGCGCAGGGTGAGGCGCAGGAAGGTCGACTTGCCGGAGCCGGACTGGCCGACGAGGAAGACGAACTCGCCCTTCTCGATGTCGACGGACACTTGGTCGAGGGCTGCGCGGGCCTGGCCCGGGTAGGTCTTGGTGACCTTTTCGAAGCGAATCACTGGATGGAGTCTAGGTGAGGGGCCAAGGTGGATCGGGGAGGCGGCGTACGCCGTGGTGTCGCCCGTGGTGTCGCTCGTGGTGTTCCCGGCGGCCGTGAGGCATGGGGATAGCCTTTCGGCCATGTCCTTCCTCGGCCGCCTCCTTCCTGTCGCGGTGAGCGTTGCCCTGGTGTCCCCCGTGCTGGTCGCGTGCTCCGGGGACGACGCCGAGAAAGCGTCGGGATACGAGCCCACCAGCCTGGCCGAGTTCGATGCCTCGTCGGTACGGGTGGATCGCAGCGACTTCTGCGACCGCTTCTCCGAGGAGGCGATCGCGGCGTCCGTCGGCACGGTCACCGAGACGCGGCACTATGGCAATGGCGAGTCGGCAACCCTTGTCGACGGCGTGGAGGAC
>DATCYH010000791.1:0-3015 GCA_036570405.1 Nocardioides sp. | reverse complement strand
TCGGCTTCCTGCCCCCGCCGGGACGATCACCGCTCTTCGGCTCCGACCTCGAACTGGCACGCCTCGACGACTGGCTGCACGTGCTCGTCTCCTGACGCACCCGAGCACGTGCCCCGTTGCGACCAGCCCTAAGCGATGTCCTCCACGTGCAGGTCGAAGGCGTTGACGATGGCCTCGGCGAGTGCTGGCTCGAGGCTGTCGGGGAGGAAGCCGACGACCCTGCCCAGGCGCGTCACAGGAACGGTGTGGATGTTGTCGCAGGAGATGACTGACCGGTCATCGACTCCCTGTTGCGACCCGATCGCGACCTCGGTGCTCAGCCCTTTCACTGTCGAAGTGATCGGTGCGACGGTGACGTTGTTCATCGCGCCGCGGGCAAGGTCGCGGGTCAGGACGAGAGCCGACCTGGTCTTGTCCAGGTGCACCAGGTGGATGGGGCGCATCAGTCGATGGCACCGAGTGCGCCGTGGCCCCAGTCTTCAAGATCCGGATAACCACCGGTGGCCCGATAGATCTCGGCGTCCTGCTCGGCGAGCAACTGCCGGCGATAGCGCCACAGTGCCTTGCGGACGACCGCAGCCCGGGAGGACTCGCCAGCTTGCACGAGCTCGTCGACATAGGCCACGAGATCATCGGGAAGGCGGACTGCGATCTGGGTGCTCACGGACACGATGGTACCAATCTGGGATGCATTGGGCGGTTTCCGCACATTGTTCTCGGTTCGCGGATGCCCGACAACCAGCCATCCACAGGCCTGGGTGAAGGATCGCTAACCTTGCTCCATGAGCCGTCGCGAACAGATCGTCGCCACCGCCGCGACGCTGTTCGCCGAGCGCGGCTTCCACGGCGTCTCCGTGGGCGAGATCGGCGCGGCGGTCGGCATCAGCGGCCCGGGGCTCTACAAGCACTTCCCCGCCAAGGACGCGATCCTGGCCGAGATGCTGGTCTCGATCTCCGAGGAGCTGCTCCGCGAGGGCAAGGAGCGGGTCGCCGGAGCCGACGGACCGCGCGGGGCGCTGGCTTCCCTGATCGACTGGCACATCTCCTTCGCGCTGGCCAACAAGGCGCTGATCATCGTCCAAGACCGTGACTGGTCCTCGCTGCCGGACGAGGCCCGGGAACGGGTCCGGACGCTGCAGAGGCAGTACGTCGACCTGTGGGCCACGCAGCTGCGCACCCTCGACCCGGCCCTCGACCAGGTCGAGGCCCAAGCCCGGGCGCACGCCACGTTCGGCCTGCTCAACTCCACCCCACACAGCGCCTTCCTCCCGGAGCCCGCAATGCGCGACCTGCTCCAGGAGATGGCCGAGAGAGGATTGGGACTATGACGTCCGAGGACAAGACAACCGAGAAGAGCACCCGCTGGTTCACCGAGCGGTCCCTGGAGCAACGCAAGGACTACGCCCAGCGATTCGTTCGGATCGCCGCCGAGGGCAACGACATCGACGGCGAGGCCCGCCTGATCGACGCGATGGCCACCCCCGGCAGCCGCATCCTCGACGCCGGCTGCGGCGCCGGCCGGATCACCAACGCCCTCACCCTGCGCGGCCACGAAGTGATCGGTGTGGACGCCGATCCGCTGCTCATCGAGGCGGGCCGCGAGCAGCACCCGGACGCCGACCTGCGCGTGCTGGACCTCGTCGATCTCTCCGAGGACCTCGGCACGTTCGACCTGATCGTCTGCACCGGCAACGTGATGGCCTTCGTCGAACCCGGCTCCGAAGCAGGGATCCTCCAGGCGATGTCGCGCATCCTGGCCCCGAACGGCCGGGCCGTCTTCGGCTTCCACATCGACCGCGCCTATCCGCTGGCCGACCTCGACCAGCACGGGGTCGCCGCCGGGTGGCAGCTCGAGCACCGCTTCGGCACCTGGAACCTCGACCCGTTCACCGACGAGAGCGACTGGGCGGTCTCGGTCTTCCGGGGCTGACCGGGCCCGAAGTTTGGGGGATTGCTGGCCGCGGGCACGCCGTACGGCAACAATCACCTCGTGACGCGATCGGACTCCCGAGCCTTCGGCTCCCTCCTGCTCGGCCCTGCTGACCAGGGGCCGCGCCAGCTGCGGGTCCGGATCCAGCTGCTGCTCACCGTGCTGCTGGTCGGCACCAACGTGATCGGTGCGGCCGTGGTGGTGGCGCTCGCGTTCGTGATCATTCCCGGCGAGCCGATCAACCGCCGGTTCAGCCTCGCCCTCGCGATCGCCACACCCGCCTACGTCCTGGTCGCCGTCATGGTCGGCGCGGCGTACGGCACGATCAGCACCGTGCGCGCCCTGCGCTGGGCGACCAACGACGAGGTGCCGACCCCCGCGCAGCGGTATGCCGCACTCCGGCTGCCGTGGCGACTGAGCCTGATGCAGGCCACGTTGTGGGGTGCGGCCGCTGTGCTCTTCACCGGGTTGGCGATCGTGCTGCAGCCGGCCGCGATCCTCAGCATCGCGTTCGCCGTGGTGATCGCCGGCGTGGTGGTGAGCTCGGTCGCCTACCTGATCTCCGAGTTCGTGCTCCGCCCGATCGCGGCGCGCGCGCTGACCGACACCGAGCTGACCCGCTCGCGAGGGATGGGGGTGCGTGGACGGCTGCTGATCTTCTGGGGGCTGGGCACCGCGGCGCCGGTGCTCGGACTGGTGGTCGGGGCGATCGTGGTGCTCGCCGTCCCGAACGCCTCCTCGCGACAGTTCGCCGTCGTCGTACTCGGCCTGTCGGGGGTGATCCTGCTCTTCGGGCTGCTGGTCACCGACCTCACCGCCCGGGCAGTGGTCGGTCCGCTCCTGGCCGTACGCCGTGCTCTGGGTCGGATCCGCGTCGGCGAGTTCGGCGAGCAGATCGTGGTCTATGACGGCACCGAGCTGGGTGAGCTCCAGCATGGGTTCAATGCGATGTCGAGCGGGTTGGCCGAGCGGGAACGGATCCGGGACCTGTTCAACCGGCACGTGGGTGAGCAGGTCGCCGCGGCCGCCTCGTCCCTGGACCAGGTCGAGATGGGCGGGGTCACCTCGACGGTCTCGACGCTGAT
>DATCYH010000790.1:0-1526 GCA_036570405.1 Nocardioides sp. | reverse complement strand
ATCGCCCGGTCGTCGCGCTCGACCGCTTCGACTACGTGGCCCTGGCGCTCTCCTTCGCCCTGGCTGCGGTGCTGGTCTACAACCTCGGCGCCGGCCTGCACGGCCTGGGCAAGCGCGGCGCGATCGTGGTCGTCGTCGGCTCGGTCGGGGTGGCGATCATCCTGGCGTACGCCGAGCTGCTGCGGCGCTACGGTGCGCCGGGCTTCGTCAACGACGTCCTCGACGTGGTCAGGTGGATGCGCGAGAACCTCGGGGCGGCGCCCAAGCCGGTCCAGGCCCTGGTCGGG
Source organism: Nocardioides sp. (assembly GCA_036570405.1). Taxonomy (GTDB): domain Bacteria; phylum Actinomycetota; class Actinomycetes; order Propionibacteriales; family Nocardioidaceae; genus Nocardioides. The sequence goes on along the minus strand of DATCYH010000790.1, from coordinate 1,239 downwards.
ATTCCGGCCATCCTGTGGGGTTGCCACGTCCGCGCCCGTCGGCGCCAGGGCTGGTGGGTGTGCGCCTTCGGCGTCGCGCTGACCACTTCGGTGGCCAGCCTGCTGATCAACCCGGTGACGGGCTGGTTCGAGGCAGTCCTGATCGTCGTCTACTCCGCGATCCCCGGCATCGCCGTCGGTTATGCGCTGATCCGGATCGACCTGGCCCTGACCGGTCCGCGTGGTCGCCGCGCCCGCCGGGAGGAGGAGGAGTCGGCGCTGCGCCCCGAGCCCAGCCGGTTCCTCCCGCTGCTGTGAGGCACTCGCGACCGAGGCCGCTGTGCGCCCGGATCGGCGTACCCCTCGGTAACGGCTAGGTTCGGAGCATGAGTCGGGAACGAGCCACTGACATCGTCGCGGAGATGGTCGCCAATGTGATCGCAGTGTCGGTCGAGGTGGGCGACACGGTGGCCGCGGGCGACCAGGTCCTGCTGCTCGAGTCGATGAAGATGGAGATCCCCGTCCTCACTGACCAGGGCGGCCGCATCGACAAGATCCGCGTCGGCGTCGGCGACGTCATCCAGGAGGGCGACATCCTTCTGACGATCATTCACTGATCCCGGATCAGCTGTCGTCCGGATACATCCAGCCGCCGCCCAGCTGCTGTCCAGGCGGGAATTCCTTGGCAGAGGGGGCGGGATTCGAACCCGCGGTAGGTCTCCCTACGACCGCTTTCAAGGCGGTTCCGATAGGCCACTCCGGCACCCCTCCGAGCACCCCGACGAGCGGTGTGCGCGTGAGCAGTCTACGGCGTGACCGTCGCCGGGCGTGGCAGCGGTGCCGCGAACTATTCCGAGCCTCCGAGCTCGAGCTCGACCTCGTCGTAGGCCAGGTCGCGAAGCCGCTGCAGATGGTGGTTGACGTCGTTGATGGTGCGCTTGAGCTCGGTGCGCAGACCGGGCAGGTCGGCGGATTCGAGGACAGCCGGCCCCAAGGCGGCCAGTCGGGTCATCAGGGCGCTGCGTTCGCGCAGCACGGAGCCCTCGCGTGCGACCAGCCAGCCGTCCCGGGCGTTGCTGGTCTCGCTGGCGAGGCCGTCACGGATCACTGCGAGGCGTTGCCGCACGGTCCAGCGCCAGTTGCCCAGTGCGGTCCCGGTCGGCATCCGCGCATCGATGAGCTGGGCGAGGCCGGCAAGGCTCTGTTGCAGCGGTTCGGGCATGTCAACCTCCTGCTGAGTGGTCGCTGGCGTGCTTCGAG
>DATCYH010000789.1:0-8451 GCA_036570405.1 Nocardioides sp. | reverse complement strand
CTCCGCCGCCTCCTGGAGACGCTGCTTGGCAATCTTGTCGGCGCCGAGGTCGACACCGTTGTTCGCCTTGAACTTCGAGATCATCCAGTCGACGACCTTGTTGTCCCAGTCGTCTCCGCCGAGGTGGTTGTCACCGGAGGTGGCCTTCACCTCGACGACGCCCTCACCGATCTCGAGCAGGGACACGTCGAACGTGCCGCCACCGAGGTCGAAGACGAGGATGGTCTGGTCGTCGCCCTTGTCGAGGCCGTAGGCCAGCGCGGCCGCGGTCGGCTCGTTGACGATGCGGCTGACGTTGAGGCCGGCGATCTCGCCGGCTTCCTTGGTCGCCTGGCGCTGGGCGTCGGAGAAGTAGGCCGGGACGGTGATGACCGCGTCGGTGACCGGCTCGCCGAGGTAGGCCTCGGCGTCGCGCTTCAGCTTCTGCAGGATGAACGCCGAGATCTGCTGGGGGTTGAAGGTCTTGTCGTCGATCTGCGTCGTCCAGCCCTCACCCATGTGGCGCTTGACCGAGCGGATCGTGCGGTCGACGTTGGTGACTGCTTGACGCTTGGCAACCTCGCCGACCAGGACCTCGCCGGACTTGGCGAATGCGACGACCGAGGGCGTCGTACGTGCGCCTTCGGCGTTGGCGATGACGGTGGGTTCGCCACCTTCAAGGACGGCGACGACGGAGTTGGTCGTGCCGAGGTCGATTCCGACCGCTCGTGCCATGGGAGTGCCTCCATTGTGTGTTTCGTGGTCCCGGTGTCCCCGGGGAGTCCGTTGTGGCGACCGTGGTGGCCCACCTTCGGGTCCATCCTGCATCGCCGTGTCGAGTGTTGCAAACAAGTTGAGTCGAATCAACTCAACTTCTGTCACTGGGCACAACTCATGGCGACGACGATCCATTCCCGCCCCGAATGGGAAAGTCGTATGGCGGGTACCACCCTGTTGAACCGAAGACCGCAGGTGCCGGATCCGGCACCGGGTCGCCCCACCGACCGAAGGAGAACGATGAGCCAGATCGAGAAGTCCATCGACGTCGACGTGCCGGTGAGCACGGCCTACAACCAGTGGACCCAGTTCGAGTCCTTCCCGGAGTTCATGAGCGGGGTGGAGTCGATCAGCCAGGTGGGCGAGAAGCGCAACCACTGGGTCACCAACATTGCCGGGGTCGAGCGCGAGTTCGACACCGAGGTCACCGAGCAGCACCCCGATGAGCGCGTTGCCTGGACGAGCGTCGGCGGCGAGGCCAAGCACGCTGGTGTCGTCACCTTCCACCGGCTCAGCGAGAACCAGACCCGGGTGATGGTCCAGATCGACTGGAAGCCGACCGGCATCGCCGAGAAGGTCGGCTCCGCCATCAACGTCGACGACCACCAGGTCAAGCGCGACCTGGAACGGTTCAAGGAGTTCATCGAGGCCCGGGGCCAGGCCTCCGGCGCATGGCGGGGAGACGTCGACGCGGGCTGACCCGCTCCGCGTCACCGTCATACACATCAACGGCGCACCTCCCACGTGGGAGGTGCGCCGTTGTACGTCGTGCGGCTCTCAGTCGTCGCGGTTGCTGGACACGACCTTGTGGTCCGCGTCGAGCCGGACGCTCCACTCGGTGCCGTCGGCCTTGGTCACCTCGACCTCGTAGCCGCCAGCCCCACCATCGTCGTCCCGGTCGACGTCGGTGACGGTTCCGCCGCCGATCTCGGCAAGTGCCGCCTTCTTTGAAGCCGCGGTCTCGGCTGCGGTGAGCGGTGCCTCGCTGTCGTCCCGATCCGTCTCGTCGTCCCTGCCCTCACCGTCGTCGCGGTCGTCCGCGTCGTCGTCGGGTCCCTCGGTCTCGGTGCTGACGACCTTGCGGTCCTTGTCCAGACGTACGTCGACCTGCGTGCCGTCCTTGCGGGTGACCTCGACCTCGTAGAAGCCGTCGTCCTCCTCCGCCTCGGTGACCTGACCGCCGCCGGCCGCCTTCACCGCGACGCCGGAGAGCTTGTCGCGCTCGGCATCACCGAGGTCGTCATCCGCCACCCCGGCCCAGACTGCTCCGCCGATGCCGAGCACCGCGATCGCGGCGACAGCCGGGATCAACACCCAGCGCGTACGCCGTCCGCGGCCGCCGGCAGCTGTCTGGGCCTGGTCGTCCTCGTGGGATCCGTTGTTCAACTCGTTCATCGGGCTGCTTCCTCTCGTGTGGCTGATGCGATGGAAGAAGCGTGTCGCTTGGTGGCTGAACCCAGCCTGAACCTGCCTGAACGTCCGTTCAGGCAGGCGGGAGGCAGACCCGGAAGCGGGCACCACCGTCCGGGGACTCCACCACCGAGGCCTCACCGCCGTGCGCCCGGGCGATCTCCCTGACGATCGCCAGTCCCAGTCCGGAGCCGCCATCGTCCCTGGCCCGGGCCTCGTCGAGGCGGACGAACCGTTCGAAGATGCGCTCGCGCTCGCCCACGGGAACCCCGGCGCCGTCGTCGTCGACGACCAGCCACACCCCGGTGCCGTCCACGCCGACCGACACCGCGACCCGGGAACGGGCGTGGCGCAATGCGTTGTCGACCAGGTTGCGGGTCACCTGGCCGAGTGTCGCCGGGTCACCCAGGACCCGACCGGGCTCGATGCCACTGCCGTCGACGGCGATGCCGCGCGCTGCGCCCAGCCGCCGAGCCCGGTCGACCTCGCTGAGGGCCAGGTCGTCCAGATCGACCTCGACGGCGCCCTGACCTGCACCGCCCTCGTCCGCGCGGGTCAGCAGCAGCATCGCCTCGACCAGGCGCTGCATCCGCACCGACTCCTCGAGGACGGCCTCGGCGAGCTCCCCCTCGGGCAGGGCACCGGGATGCGCCTGGGCCACTTCTGCGGTCTGTCGGATCCCGGCCAACGGCGAACGGAGCTCGTGACTGGCGTCGGAGACGAAGCGCCGCTGACGCTGGCGCGAGGCCTCGAGCCGGTCCAGCATCGCGTTCATCGTCAGCGCCAGGCGGTGGATCTCGTCGCGCGAGCCGGGCGGCTCCACTCGCGAGCCGAGGTCGTCCCCGCTGATCAGGTCGACCTGGCGCCGCATCCGCTCGACCGGGGCCAGCGCTCGGCCGACCACGACCCAAGTGGTGGCGCCCACCACGGACAGCACGATGGGCAGCCCGAGCGCCAGCAGTGGGAGCAGCGCAGCAGTGGACTCGTCTGCATCCTCCTGTGAGACGGCAACACTGACCACGTGGTCACCGGCGTCGGTCTCGGCCTCCTCTGTCACGACCACGTAGTCGTGGTCGGCACCGGGCAGCCGAACGGTGTCGTCATCGTCCGGCAAGAGCCTCGCGACCGGTTGTGAGGCGAGCACCACGGCGCCGTCGGGGCCACGCACCAAGATGACCACATCCTCGGGGTCCTCGGGGTCCTCGGGGTCCTCGTCCTCGTCGCGGTCCGCGTCACCCTCACCGATCGATGCCGGCAGGCCGTCCTGCTCGATCTGGGCCGCCAGCGCTGCGGCCCGCTGCTCCGCGGAGGTCTCCAGGCCGTCGAGGAGGGACTGCCGCAGCAGGAGGACGAGGACGGCGCATCCGGCGACCATCGCCACAGCCACCACCAGGAGGGCGCCCACGGTGGCTCGCAGGCGGACGGACGACCGTGCCCGGCCCGGCCCGCGCCTAGCCACCGTTGCTCGCCAACCGATAGCCGGCACCACGCAGGGTCTCGATCGCTTGGCGTCCGAAGGGCCGGTCGACCTTGTTGCGCAGGTGCCGGATGTAGACCTCGATGATGTTGGGATCCCCGTCGAAGGCCATGTCCCACACCGCGTCCAGGATCTGCTGCTTCGAGACCACGTCGCCACGGTGTCGCATCAGGAATGCCAGCAGCGCGTGCTCGCGCGCGGTCAGTTGCACCTCCGTCTCGCCGCGCCAGACCCGGCGCGCGGCAGGGTCGAGCCGCAGGTCCCCCGACTCGAGCACGGTCGGTCGCTCGCCGGCTCCGCGCCGGATCAGTGCCCTGAGCCGGGCCACCAGCACCGGGAACGAGAACGGCTTGGTGAGGTAGTCGTCGGCCCCGGTGTCGAGCCCCTCGACCTGGTCCCACTCGCCGTCCTTCGCGGTCAGCATCAGGATCGGTGTCCAGTCCTCCTCCGCGCGCAGCGTCTCGCAGACCTTGTAGCCGTTGATCCCGGGCAACATCAGGTCCAGGACGATGGCGTCATAAGGGTTCTCCCGCGCCAACCACAGCCCGTCGGTGCCGTCCCGGGCCACGTCGACGGCGAACCCCTCGGCCTCCAGGCCGATCTTGAGGGAGCGGGCCAGTCGCGCCTCGTCGTCCACCACCAGAACCCGCATGTACTCGATTGTGCCGCGTGCTCGCTGAACGCAGGCTGAAGGTCGCGGGGCACCACGCCGTCGGCCGCTTCGTTCGGCGTTTCCGGCCCACTGCGCACGGGTAGGTTCGCCTCGTGGAGAACCCCCTCATCACCAGCCTGACCACCGCCGTACAGGCCGCACCGGACGACGTACCCCTGCGGCTGCACCTGGCCGGACTGCTCATCGACGCCGAGCGTGGCACCGAGGCCGTCGTACACCTGGGTGTGGTCCTCGGCCAACAGCCCGACTCCACGCAAGCCCGTGAGCTGATGGCCAAGGCACTCGGAGGCGGCACACCGACCGCACCCGCGGCGCCCCGCGACGAACCGACGGCCCCTGCCCACGGGACGGAACGGCCGGGCAGCCCCGCAGAGCAGTCCCGAGGCACCTCCGACTTCGACTGGTCGCACGCCGAGCAGCAGCTCGGCGACGCGGTCCCGCCGATGTTCGTCGACGGCTCGGAGGACAGCACTGCCCCGCTCCCACCGGCGTACGACGTGGAGCGCCAGGACCTGCGACTCTCCGACGTCGGCGGCCTGACCGAGGTGAAGAAGCGCCTCAACGCCAGTTTCTTGGCGCCGTTGAGGAACGAGGAGCTCCGCAAGCTCTACGGCAAGTCCCTGCGCGGCGGACTCCTGCTCTACGGCCCGCCCGGATGCGGCAAGACCTTCCTGGCCAAGGCGATCGCCGGCGAGCTCGGCGCCGCCTTCCTGCACGTCTCGCTCGCCGACGTGCTCGACATGTACATCGGCAAGAGCGAGCAGAACGTCAAGGAGCTCTTCGAGATCGCCCGCTCGTCCGCGCCGTGCGTGCTGTTCTTCGACGAGCTCGACGCGATCGGCCAGCGCCGCTCACAGATGCGCGGCAGCTCCCAGCGCGGCACGGTCAACCAGCTCCTCGAGGAGCTCGACGGGGTCGGCTCCGAGAACGAGGGCGTCTATGTCCTCGGCGCCACCAACCACCCGTGGGACGTCGATCCCGCACTGCGTCGGCCCGGCCGGCTCGATCGCACCCTCCTGGTGCTGCCCCCGGACCGGGAGGCCCGCGAGGCGATCCTGACCACCCACCTGCGCAGCCGTCCGGTCGAGCGGATCGACGTGCGCAGGCTGGCGAAGCTGACCGACGGTTACAGCGGCGCCGACCTGGCCCACATCTGCGAGTCGGCCGCCGAGATCGCGCTGATGGACTCGGTCGAGACCGGCAACGTCCGGATGATCACGATGGCCGACATGGAGGCCGCACTGCGCGACGTACGTCCCTCGATCGGTCCGTGGATGGAGACCGCCCGCAACGTGGCGCTCTATGCAAACGAGTCCGGGGAGTATGACGAGCTGGCCAAGTTCCTGCGCAAGAGAGGGCGTGGCTGAGCGTGATCGACCTGGCCGAGGGGCTCGACCGCGCTGACGCCATGATGACTGCAGGCCGGCCTGAGCAGGCCGCACGACTGGCGCGCACCCTGATCGGGCAGCACCCGGAGTCGGCACGTGCCCACGACGTCCTCGCCGACGCCCTGCGCAAGCAAGGCCACGGTCGCGAGGCCGTGGCCCCTGCCCGCGAGGCCCTCCGGCTCGACCCGCATGCCCCCGGCATGCACATCGGTCTCTGCCTCGCACTGCTCGAGGTCGACAAGGCCGAGGAGGCCAGGGAGCACGCGCGGCGTGTCATCGAGCTGCTGCCGAACGAGTCCGGCAGCCATGACCTGTTCGCCTGGACGATCCTCAAGCCCGAGCGCACTGACCTGCTGCCCGATGCGCTCGCGGCGCTGAGGGAGTCGATCCGGCTCGACCCGAACGTGGGCCCCGCCCACTCCATGCTCGGCGTGGCGCTGCGCCGATCCGGTGATCGCGACGCCGCCCGGGCGGCCTTCGAACAGGCACTGGCGCTGGACCCGAACGACACGACGGCGCTGACCAACCTGGGTGCGATGGACATGGGGACGGGGCGGCTCGCGCACGGTGCCGACGGCATGCTCTCGGCACTCTCGATGGACCCGAACGATCAGATGCTGCACCACAACATGCGGATACTGCTTGCCAGGTTCGGGCTCGTGTTCACCGTGTTGTGGGTGCTCACCGGGATCACGCTGGGCACGATGCTGACCCTCGGCGCGAGCCCGGGCACCCGGCTCGTGACGGGTGCCGTGTGGCTGCTCGCAACGGCCGTGGACGCCTGGTTGGCGCTGCGCGTGATGCCTCGAAACGTACGCCGCAGCCCGCGCCGGGTGAGCGACCTGGTGACGTCGAACGAGAAGCTCCTGCTCGCCTTCCAAGTGGTTCCGGCGCTGGGGGTGGCCGTGATGGCGTTCACACCTGGGCTCGTCGCCGCGACCGCTGGCGCCATCATCGTCGTCTATCTGGTCGTCGTCATCGTGGGGATGCTCCTCGCCGGCGATGAAGAGGAGGACGAGGACGTGGCCGAAGAGGACGGGGATGAAGGGAACGGAGTTGGTAGCGGCGGGGTCACGGCCGGCAACGGCGATGACTGACCTCGAGCGCGCCGAGCACCTGTTGGACCTGCGCCGGCACGACGACGCCGCGAACCTCGCCCGGCAGGCGCTGGCGCAGGACCCCGGATCGGGACGGGCCTTGCACGTGCTGGGTCGTGCCCTGCACGGGATGGACGACCACGTCGGTGCCGAGCGGGTGCTGCGCGCAGCGCTGGCAAGTCGACCTGCGCACGCCGGCACCGCCCTGTCCTTGAGCGAGGTGCTGGCGGCACAGGACCGCCCGGGCGAGGCAGCCAGCATCGCGCATGAGGTGGTCGCGCACGAGCCGCACTGGTGGGTCGCGCACTACCAATTGTCAGCCGCGCTGTTGCGAGGGCCCAGGGCGATGGTGCGCGAGTCGCTGCCGGTCGCCCGACGAGTGGTTGAAATGGCTCCGAACAACGCCGCTGCGCACAACATCCTTGGTCTCTCGCTGGAGCGGAACGGGAAACGTCGTGCGGCTCGGGCGGCCTATGCCAAGGCGCTCGAGCTGGACCCGAACCACGCCAACTCGCTGAACAACCTGGCCTCGATGAACATGTCCCTGTTCTCGCTGGGCCGCGGCTCGGACCAGTTGCGACGCGCCCTCGCCCTGGATCCCTCCGACCCGGTCTTCCAACGCAACCTCAGCCTGCTCATGGTCCGGATGTGTGGACGTCTGTTCCTTGCCCTGCTCGTCTGCGGTGCACTGATCGCGGGGCTCGTCGCGGCCGAGGCACCGCCGGCCCTGCGCGCACTTGGCGGCGCGTTGCTGATCGCGTTCGTCGTGCTGATCGCCCGGTCCTCGATCCGGTCGCTGCCGGCCGGCGTACGTCGTCCGCTCGCGCTGATCCGCCAGGTGAGAGCCGGCAGCACGCTGATCCTCCTCGTCCTGCTCGTCGCGGCTGGCTGCGTGTGCGTGATGGCCTTTGCACCGGCTGGGACGGCACTTGCTGCCGGTGGCGTCCTGCTCATCCTGATCCGGGTATTGGCCATCGGTGTCGTGGTCGGCTGGATCATCAGCCTGGTGAGTGGCCGGTCGAAGAATCGCGTGGGGTACTGATGAACGACCCGAACGACCTCGCCCGCGCCGAGCAGTTCCTGGAGCTGGGCAGGTATGCCGAGGCGGAGACCCTCCTCCGTGCCCTGTTGGCCGATCATCCCGGCAGCGTCGAGGTGCTGCATGCACTGGCGACCGTGCTGTTGTTCGCGGAGAGGAACGAGGAGAGTCTCGAGCTCGCCCGGCAGGCACTCACCCTTGCGCCCGAGGACCTCGACTGCCGACTCGCGGTCTGCGATGCGCTGATCCAGCTCGAGCGCGGCCCGGAGGCGCTCGGGCTCGCCGAAGCTGCGATCATCACCGACCCGGACGACTGGCGTTCGTGGTTCGCCCACGCCCGCGCCCTCGGCTCGTTGCCGATGCCACGCGTGCGCGATGCGCTCGACTCGATCAACCGCGCCATCGGGCTCCACCCGCACTCGGCCGACCTGCATGCCTTCGCCGGAGTCCTCCTGGAGGTCCTCGGGCTGCGCGACCTGGCACGGTCAGCGTTCACCGAGGCCCTGCGGCTGGACCCCCAGCACACTGCTGCGCTGACCTCGCTGGCCGACCTGGACGCGGGCCTGTTCCGGTTGCGCCGCTCGGCAGCCAATGTCAGGGCGGCCGTCGGC
>DATCYH010000788.1:0-6842 GCA_036570405.1 Nocardioides sp. | reverse complement strand
CCCTCGCGGATCACCCGGCCGGTGCGCAACGCCTGGTCCAGCAGTGGACGCCGTCCCTCGGGCACGAAGGTGCCGACCACGTCGTCGAGCAGTGCGGTGGGACCGGTCGTCGGGCGCATCTGCCCGCCGGCCCAGAAGCCCTTCCCCTCGTTGTCCGGCAACCAGAGGACCAGGTCGGCGAACGAGAGGTCCGCAATGATCTGCCAGTCCGCCATCAGACGCTCGAGCCAGGCGATGTCGTCGCCGTCGAGGTCCGTGTGCGCGGTGGCCAGTTCGTCGAGTGTCGGCACCCCGTCAGGGTAGTGCTGTCCATCCCTGACGAGGCACTCGACGCAAGTTGGCAAGCGTCACTCGTCTACTGGCAGACTGTCAGTATGGGCTGGACATCTTGGGAAAACGTGCGCGCCAAAGGTCTTGAGGTGCCCGACGACCGCCCATTGACCGACCTCACAGCGGAGCTGACCGCGATGCTCGGAAGCATCGATCCGGCGCGTCGCGACGAGACCGCCTATCTGGTGCTGGCCACCTGGATCTCTCGTGGCGTCTATGACGACCTGCTGAGCGGGCTCGGCGACGGGATGGCGGCGGGACTCGCGGTGGGACTGGGCGAGAAGGACTCCGACAACGTCTTCCGGCGCAGCTTCTCGGCCCTCGTGCTGGCCGAGTGCCTGCGCCGCAACACCGTGGCGGACCTGCTCACCACCGACAAGGTGCTGACCTGGGGTGACCGGTTGGCCTCCTGGTTCCTGCGCGAGCAGGACCTGCGTGGCCACGTCGCCGACAAGGGCTGGGCGCACGCCGTGGCCCACGGCGCCGACGCGTTGGGAGCGTTGGCCGCTTCTCCGGGCGTGGGTGCCGCGGAGCTGACGGTGATCCTCGACGTGATCAGCGACCGGCTGCACCTGAGCACCCACCACCGGCTCGTCAACGGCGAGCCGGACCGGCTGGCCGCCGCGGCGATGGACGTGCTGCGGCGCAACCTGGTCCCGCTGAACGTGCTCGAACCGTGGATCAACCGGATCGCCTCCCAGGGCGGCGCCCTCGATCCCACCGCTCGCGCATTCAACGCCCAGGCGTTCCTGAGGGGCCTGAACCTGCAGCTGTCACTGGGCTCCCCGCGTCCCGAGTTCCGCTCCGACCTGCTGCTGACGTTGTCCGAAGCGCTGCGTCGCACCAACTCGGAATACCTGACCCCACGCTGAATTCGTCGGTCGGCCCCATCGTCTGGCGCGATGGCCTAGCCTCATCGACATGAGCGACGTCACACTCTCCGGCCACGGCGGCGAGCACGCCGTACACGTTGCCCGCGCGCACGGCACGCAGGCGATGTTCACCCTCTCGGGCGCACATGTCTTCCCGATGTATGACGGAGCGGTCAAGGCCGATCCGCCGATGCGCATCGTCGACGTGCGCCACGAGCAGACCGCCGCGTTCGCGGCCGAGGCGACCGGCAAGCTGACCCGTACGCCGGGCCTCGCCGTGCTCACCGCCGGCCCGGGTGTCACCAACGGGGCCAGCGCGATCGCGCAGGCGCAGTTCGCCGGGTCCCCGATGGTGGTCGTCGGCGGACGCGCACCGCAGAACCGCTGGGGCACCGGCAGCCTGCAGGAGCTCGACCAGCCGCCGATTCTGGCGCCGATCTCCAAGCTGGCCAGGACGATCCCCACCGCGGGCGAGATCGCCACCGGCATCGACCAGGCCTTCACCGGGGCCGGATCGTCACACCGCGGACCGGTCTTCGTGGACGTGCCGATGGACGAGTTCTTCAACTCCGCCGAGGTCGCCTGGTCAGGCCCCGCGGAGCGCTCGCCCGAGGCGCCGGACCCCGATGCCGTCTCTGCCATCGCCGAGCTGCTCGGCCAGTCCTCGCGCCCGGTGTTCATCCTGGGCACCGACGTCTGGGCCGATCGCGCCGAGGTCGCTGCGCTCTCGTTCGTCGAGGCGCTCGGAGTTCCCGCGATCACCAACGGGATGGGACGCGGCGTCGTCCCCGGTGGCCATCCGCTGCTGGTCACCAAGGCACGTGGCCAGGCACTGAACGGCGCAGACCTGGTCGTCGTGGTGGGCACGCCGCTGGACTTCCGGCTCGGCTATGGAGTCTTCGGTGGCAAGGACGGAGCCACCGCCGCGCAGGTGGTGCACATCGCCGACTCCGCGGCCCAGGTGTCCGGGCACACAACGCTCGCCGCCTCGGCCCACGGGGATCTGTCCCTGTGCTTCGAAGGTCTCGCGAACGCGGTCGACAGGGTGGTCCGCAAGCCCGACTGGAAGCCGTGGGTCTCCTCGCTGCAGGAGACCGTGGCCGCGACCGTCGAGCGGGACAGCGCGCTGCTGAGCGCCGAGGCCGACCCGATCCACCCGGCTCGGATCTATGGCGAGCTCGTTCCGCGCCTTGCCGACGACGCCGTGGTGATCGGTGACGGCGGCGACTTCGTCTCGTTCGCTGGCAAGTTCGTCGAGCCGAAGCGGCCCGGCGGATGGCTCGACCCCGGCCCCTACGGCTGTCTGGGCGCCGGCCTCGGTGCCGCGATGGCGGCACGGCTGGCCCGGCCCGCCTCGCAGGTGGTGCTGCTGCTCGGCGATGGCGCCGCCGGCTTCTCGCTGATGGACGTCGACTCGCTCGTTCGCCAGGACCTTCCGGTGGTGATGATCTGCGGCAACAACTCCGCCTGGGGACTGGAGAAGGGCCCGATGCAGATGCTCTACGGCTATGACGTGGCCGCTGATCTGGCGCCGCAGACGGCGTACGACGAGGTGGTCAAGGCCCTGGGCGGTGGCGGGGAGACCGTCACCGATCCACGCGAGATCGGGCCGGCGATCGACCGGGCCTTCGACTCGGGTGTTCCCTACCTGGTCAACGTGATCACCGACGTGGACGCGGCCTACCCCCGCAACACGTTCGGGATCTGACTTGTTCGAGATCCGCCCTGCCCAGGACCACGAGCTGGCGGCGGTCGGCGACCTCACCGTGGCGGCGTACGCCGACTTCACGTTGGGACCCGCCGACCCCTATGTCGCGAAGTTGCGCGACGCCGAGGCGCGAGCGCGCGAAGCAGAGCTGTGGGTGGCGAGGTCATCGGCAGGCTCGGTGGCCGGTGGCGTGACCTGGTGCCCGCCGGGCTCGGTGTGGCGCGAGATCAGCCAGCCCGGCGAGGGTGAGTTCCGGATGCTCGCCGTCTCCCCCACTGCTCAAGGACAGGGTATGGGCGAGGCGCTGGCCCGGCACTGCATCGAGTTGTCGCGCGCCGCGGGCGACTCCGCGATGGTGATCTCGTCGTTGACCGGCATGGCGGCCGCGCACCGGCTCTATGGGCGGCTCGGCTTCGAGCGGTTGCCGGAGCGGGACTGGTCGCCGGCGCCTGGCGTGGAGCTGATTGCGTTCCGGTTGGCCTATTGAGCTTGGGCTCATGGGCTTGTGCCAGGGACTGGATTGTTCTTGGCGATCCGGACCGTCACCTGCTCCCCCGTGCTGACGACCTCACCTGCCGCCGGAGTCGTGCCCAGCACATATCCCGTGGGCAGACCGCTCCCGGCCACGTACTCGACGCGAGGCACCAGGCCACGGTCCTCGAGCAACTTCGCAAAGGTTGAGCCTGATGCTGGACTGCTGGTGACCGCCCTGGCCTCGGTTCGTCCGGGGATCGTCGTCTGGCCCTCGGGAAGGACCACGACGCGTGACAGGATCTCGTCGACCTCAGCTTGCGCTCTCGCTTGATCCTTCGTGGAGGACACGGCTTCGAGAGAAACCCTTTGGTCAGGGAACCGGAGGGAGCCACTGCACGCCGAGCCAGCGAACCCCACTTCGGCGCAGATCGTGGACCGTCGGAACGCGCGTACCCCGTCGATGTCGACCTCTCGAAAAAACCGCCCCGTCGTCTTCTCGCGCTCTCGAAGTCCGACCGACAGACTGAGCACGCCCTCCGGACGGACGGCGACACAGTCCTGGCGGGTCCCGGGATCAAGCACCACCGTGTTTCGACTGACCGCGTGGCATCGCAACGCGTTCGTGCCCCAATCCTTGGGGACCTCCACTGCAATGTTCTGCATACCCACCAGCCGCATCCCCGGCGCGGGCGTCACCAGTCCCGGCTCGGCCACCGGCGGCTCGCCCCCCTCACCCGGCGACAGCACCGCGAGCCCACCGATCACGGTCGCAACAGCCGCGGCCGATGCCAAGGCGGTCCAGGCTCCGCGACGGCGCCGGGACCTCTGCGCGGCGGCGTACATCTGGTTCATCGGCGGGGCACCGACCTCGGTGCGGTCGGCCGTGCGCTCAAGCATCTCGGCCAGTGTCTCGTCGGTCATGACGTGCCTCGCAGTTCGCTCAAGTGGGGATCTTCGGCGAGGACCTTCAGCGCACGAGACAGGCGGCTCTTCACGGTGCCGACCGGTACGTCGAGCGCGGCAGCCGTCTGCTGCTCCGACAGGTGCGCATAGAACCGCAGCACCACCACGGCCCGCTGGTCGGCGCTGAGTCTGGCCAGGGAACGCTGCATCGCGTCGGCAGTGTCCACCGCGTCGGTGCCATCGGGAGTGCCGTCGTCGGGCAACACCTGAACCGGCCGCTCACCCGTCCAACGACGACGCCGCTCGGAGGTGAACGTGTTCACCAGCACCCGGTGAACATAGGCGTCACGGTCATCGGCTCGCTGCACCTTCGACCAGTGCACCAGGCACTTGGTCAGCGCCGTCTGGGCGACGTCCTCAGCCTCAGCGGGCGAGCAGCCCAACAGCACGGCCGAGCGCACGAGTCGTGTCCAGCGCGAGGCGACGTACTCACTGAACTCGTCGTCGCGCCCCATGCCACCGTCCCCGATCGGCCCGCCCGGTTGGCGTGGTCCTCACTCTGGCAGACGCGTCAGGGGTACGCCGGGGTTCCATCGTGCTCGATCGTTCTCCTCACAGGCGCGACATGAACTTCTCGACATCGACGATCACCCGGGTCACCTCGCCGTTGCCGACCAGCTTGCCGTCCATCCGCGCCGAGACGGCGAACCGGACCAGCCGCCCGTCGACGTACGACGCGCCTGCGTCGACGTCGATCTGCCGGCCGACCGCGCTCGCACCGAGGTGCTCCAGCGAGATCCGGGTGCCCACCGAGGTCTTGCCCTCACCGACGGCGGGAGCGATCGCCTCACAGGTGACTGCCTCGCACCAGGCCAGCAGGCGCGGCGTGCCGAGCACCCGCAACGAACCGGAGCCGACCGCGAGCGCGGTGTCCTGATCGGTGACGGTGAAGGTGCGGGTGGCGGCCAGCTCGGGAGTGGTCATGGACCGAGTCTCGCGCACCCACACCCGCGTCACCAAAGGAAACGAAGAAGCCCCCTTACTCCGAGGAGCGAGGGGGCTTCGTCAACGACTGATGATCAGGCGTTGGGGCGCTTGCCGTGGTTTGCGCCCTTCTTCTTACGAGCGCGGCGCTTGCGGCCAGTCTTGCCCATGGTGTCCTCCTGTGAGATCTGCGGCGGCCATTGTCGCAGGAAACGCGGGTTCGCCGCGAATCGGGCCCGTCGATCTCAGCGTTCGGTGATCTCGACCTGCACCTGACGCAGCTGCACCAGGACTCGATCACGCAGGCCCACCGGGGCCGACTCTGCACACGATCGGGCGACGACGGCCTTCACCGTGCGCTCGAGGTCATATTTGCGCAGGCACGGGCCGCACTCCTCGAGGTGGGCCCGCACGACGGTGCAGTCGCCCTCCTCGAGCTCGTTGTCGATGAGATAGACGATGCGCTCGATGAAGTCAGCACAGTCCTCGCCGCGGGGAAAGGTCTCTTCGCTCACGACTCGTCACCCTCTCCGTCGATGCGCAGTAAGGAGTTCTCACGGACATAGTCGGAGAGCATCTCGCGCAACTGGCGACGTCCACGGTGCAGACGGGACATCACGGTCCCGATCGGAGTTTCCATGATCTCCGCGATCTCCTTGTAGGGGAATCCCTCGACATCTGCGAGATAGACCGCGAGGCGGAACTCCTCGGGCAGACGCTGCAGAGCGTCCTTGACCTGCGAGTCGGGGAGATGTTCGAGGGCTTCCATCTCCGCGGACTTCAAGCCGGTCGACGTGTGCGACTCGGCCCGTGCCAACTGCCAGTCCTCGACGTCCTCGGCCATCGACTGCTGCGGCTGACGCTGCTTCTTGCGATAGTTGTTGATGAACGTGTTGGTGAGGATCCGGTAGAGCCAGGCCTTCAAGTTCGTGCCGGGCTTGTACTGGTGGAAGGCGCTGAACGCCTTCGCGAAGGTCTCCTGGACCAGGTCCTCGGCATCGGCCGGGTTGCGGGTCATCCGCATGGCCGCGCCGTAGAGCTGGTCGAGGAAGGGCAGGGCGTCTCGCTCGAACCGCAGCGAACGCTCTGCGTCGGACTCGTTGGCGATGTCGAAGTCACTCATGTCGAGATCACCGGTCAGGGATTCAGTCATCGCCTCCCAGCCTAGCGGGGAAGTCGGACGATCGAGTAGGTCGAGCATGTCCTACTCAACGCGACTGGTGGGAAAACCATTCCCGCGCCGACCCAGGTTCACGCACCACGCTCAGCGCGCGATCACCCGGACGATCCATTCCAGGGTCGCCTCGACCACCAGGGCCGAGACCTCCTCGAGGCTCAACGGCGCGCTCTTGCCGATCCGCAAGGAGTGGTCGGCCGCGGGCACCTCGACCAGGTTGGTGCCCTCGGGGAACTCCGACGGAGTGCCCATCGGGTCACGCTCCCCCTGCACCACCAGCGTCGGCACCCCGGCGCCGGCCAGTTCGTGGAGCCGGGACTTCTCCGGCTTGCCGGGCGGGTGCAGCGGGAACGACAGCGCGAGTACGCCGGCTGCCCCGAGGTCGCTCGCACAG
>DATCYH010000787.1:0-15536 GCA_036570405.1 Nocardioides sp. | reverse complement strand
CCCGGGGCCACCTCCTCCACCGAGGCACCCGCAGGCGAGACTGGATCGGAGGCCGAAGGCAACGCGACCAGCGAAGGTGACGCGAGCCGCCGCGTCAGGGTGTTGCCGGTGCCGGCAGAACCCGCGCCCGTCGAGAACGCGCGTCGTCGGTGGAACCGGCGATGACGGCCTCGGAAGGGGTGACGGCGGCCGAGGAGACATCCGCCCACCTGCCACCCGCTCACCAAGAGGCCGTCCGAGCCGCCACGACGTGGGCGCTCCGCTCGCGCCAACTGGCAGACGTCCGTGACGCCCGACATGCCGTGCAGGCCCAGTGGGCCGCTGACGTGGCGACCCTGCACTGCCTCCTGTGGGAGAGCGGGCTCGCCGGTGTCGCGGATCCCGCGGCGCACCTCGACACCGTCTCGGGTGTCGTCCAAAAGGCGTTCCGACAGGCCGGAGAGACCACGGAAGGCCTCCATGAAGAGCCCGGCGCGATCGTGACTCGGGCACGCACGGTGCTGGCCCGTGCCTTCGGCGGTTCGGTCGAGCGGCTCCTGGCCGACCGGTTCACGGACCTAGACCACCTCGAAGCTTTGGGTGCGGTTGCGGCTGGTCCGACCCGTTCGGATCGTGGCCCCGACGCCCTGATGGCCGAGTTGCGCACCGTGGCCCTGGACTGCAGCACGGTCGCCCGCGCGATGACGGCCGCAGGACTCGCCGCAGACGCGTCGGACCAAGCACGTCAGGCCGTCCTGGCGACCTTCGAGGCCGCCCTGGTCAGCAAGGCCACCAGCGCCGGTGAGGCCTGGTCCGCGGCAGTCGACCTTCGCTGGGAGCTGGCCGTTGCTCGGCTCCACGAGGGTCCGTGGAACGAAGTCGAGCCAGAGCTGTTGGCCGCCGAGCTCGTTGCCGCGATGCCACCGGAGGACCGAGACGACTTGCACGCACAGTTCGGGGCCCTGCTGTGACCTTGTTCGCCATCATCTCCAGCGCCCTCCTCGGGCTGTTGGTCGGCTCGTTCCTCAATGTCGTGGTGCACCGGGTCCCGGCCGGGCTGTCGGTCGTGAGCCCCCGCTCCAGCTGTCCCCACTGCGGGCACGAGATCTCGCCGCGCGACAACGTCCCTGTGATCTCGTGGCTGCTGTTGCGCGGCCGGTGCCGGCATTGCTCCACCCCGGTCCCTGCGCGCTATCCCTTGGTGGAACTGTCCACCAGCACGGTCTTCGCGGGTGTCGCCGCGGCGGTCGGATTCACGGCACACCTTCCTGCATTCCTGTTCCTCGCGGGAGCTGGAATCGCCCTGTTCGTCATCGACCTCGAGCACCAGCGACTGCCCTTCGCCGTCACCGGCGTCGCGGCCGTGGGGTGCTCGTTGCTCCTGGGCCTCGACGTGTGGGTCAGCGGTCCGCAGCCGATCGCGGGCGCCCTGCTCGCCGCCGGACTCTGGTTCCTGGTCTATGGGGGGATCTGGTTTGCCACCGCGGGGCGTGGCATGGGCCTCGGCGACGTGGCTCTCGCACCCTTGCTCGGATTCGTGCTGGGGTGGCTCGGCTGGGGTGTCACCCTCACTGGTCTGCTGGCGGGATTCGTGCTCGGCGCCGGCGTCGGGCTCGGCTTGTTGGCGTTCGCCGGCGCCTCCCGTCGGGCGCGGGTGCCGCACGGTCCGTTCATGCTGGCCGGAGCCGCGGTCGCGGTGGTCGTCGGTGCGAACCTGTGGCACGGATATCTCTCGGTCACGGGGATGAGCTGACCCTCCGCACCATCACGCGACGGGTCAGACGATCATTCGACCTGCGTGGTCGCGGTGTCGAGGTGCTCGAATTCGTGTCTCAGGCCGTCCGGCGTACTCCAACTGAGGTGCCTCACCGAGCGGGGCGGCCCAGGCTGATCAGCTCCGGTTCGACGGTGGGGGCTCCGCAACAGCCGCCGGTCGAGGCGACCGCGTCTGGGGCGTCGAATGCGCCGGCGCCGTTGCAGACCCCGGTGTCGGGCAACTGCAGCTCCACCCGGCCTGCTGAGTCGAGGTCGCCGGCGAGCGCGGCGATCACGGATCGGACCTGTTCGAATCCGGTCATGGCCAGGAACGAAGGGGCCCGGCCATAGGACTTCATGCCGACCACATAGAAACCCTCCTCCGGCTGGGCCAACTCCTTGTACCCGTGTCCCGGGACGTCGCCACAACTGTGGTGATCGGGGTGCACCAGTTCGGCCAGGAACCGTGCTGACTCCAGTGCAGGGTCGAGGTCGAGACGCACCTCGGAGAGGAAACCGAAGTCGGGACGGAAACCGGTGACGACGATGATCTCGTCGACGCCCGCGACCTGCTGACCGTCGATGGAGCCGAGCGTGAGCCGACCATCGCGCTCGGCGATGACGGACTCGGTGCGGAACTGGGTCACATTGGTGACCAGTCCGCTGGTGGCCGCCGCCTTCGCGTCCTGACCGAGCTTGCCGCGCTGTTCGAGCTGATCGTTGTCGCCTCCCCCAAAGGCATCGCCGACGCTGGGCCGGCGCAACAACCACGAGACATGAGTGTCGGGGTCTCGCCTGGCGATCTGGGCCAGCCCGATCAGTACACCCTGGGCCGAGGCGCCCTTGCCAGCGACGGCGACGTGCTTGCCGGCGTACCGCGCAGCGACCGTGGCGTCGGTGAAGTCGGGGATCCCGTAGGTGATGCGGTCGGCATGCTCGCGCTCTCCGCGTGCGGGGTAGCCGTCGGCCCCCAGCGGGTTGGGGCTGGTCCAGGTGCCGGAGGCATCCACGACCGCACTGCCCAGCAGCCGCTCGTGACCTTCGGGACCGATCACGTGGACGGCGAAGGGGTCGTTGTCGCGCCCGGAATCGACCAACAGGTCCCGTCCGGCGCGGCTCACACCGGTGACCTGCGTGTTGTAGCGCACGCTTCCGTGCGCGGAGGAGTCCAAGAGGTCGGCCAGCGGCTGGAGGTATGCCGCGCGCCACTCGGCACCCGTGGGGTAGGCGTCGTCGTCCGGGGCAGTCCAGTCCCCGGCGGCTTCGAGAAGCCGACGCGCGGCTGGGTCCACCAGTTCGAGCCACGAGGAGAAGAGCCGCACGTGTCCCCACTGGCCCACGGCTGCTCCGGCATCAGCGCCGGCTTCGACGACGGTGAAGTCCATGTCGCGTTCGGCCGCATTCGCTGCCGCGGCCAACCCGATGGGTCCGGCACCAATGATGATCACGGGTAGTTGCATCTCGAACTCCTCACCAGACTTTCATCGACGGGCGTCGATAGAGGAACAATATCGACCGAGATCGATAGATGCAAGGTATTCTTCGACCATGAAGATTTCTGGTTCGGAAGCGCTCAGTCTCGACCGAGCGAGCGCGGAGCAATTCGCTGAGTGGTTCGCACTGCTCGCTGACCCCACCCGGGTTCGATTACTCCACACCCTCTCGACCTCGCGGTCCGGCTCGATGCGGATCGGCGATCTGGCCGAACTTCTCGGTATCTCCCAGTCCACCTGTTCGCACCATTGCCAGGTGCTCAAGAAGGTCGGCTTCGTCGTGGTCGACAAGGTCGGCACCTCCAGCATGGTTTCGGTCAACCCTGCGTGCTGCACCGGACTGCCGCACGCGGCCGACGTCGTCATGGGCACCTTGTCGGCACCACCGTGCTGCCCCTCGGACCTGCCCGCCGATGTGATCGCGCGGCCGGCGGTCGAGGCGGACATGGCCGCGATTCTCGCCATCTATGAAGAAGGTCTCCTCACTCGCAACGCCACCTTCGAGACCTCAGTCCCCACGATTGACGAACTCCGCGCCAAGTGGCTCCCGGGGATGGCGTGGGTCGCCGAACTCGACGGCCAGGTTGCGGGCTGGACTGCGATCCAGCCCGTCTCGGATCGTGCGTGCTACGCCGGCGTGGGCGAGACCTCCGTCTATGTCACTGAAACCGCGCGCGGTCGTGGCGTCGGGAAGGCATTGCTGTTCACCCAGGTCACCGAGGCCGACCGGGCCGGCCTGTGGACGCTGCAGACCTCGATCTTCCCGGAGAACCGGGCCAGCCTCGCGCTGCACCGCTCCGCGGGGTACCGCACCCTGGCCGTACGGGCTCGCGTCGCACAGCTCGACGGCGTCTGGCGCGACACCGTCATGCTGGAACGTCGCAGCGACATCAACTGATCCTCCGCCGCCGACCGCTGGACGCGCTTGTCGGGATGTACGCAGCATGCGCCACCACCAGCCTCACCCCCTGCACTTCGCTTGTGCCATGGTGGGTGCCGTGCCCTATCCGGACGACGTCGAGTGGCTGCTGACCCCTGGCGAGCGCGGCAACGGGCAGACACGGCTTGATGATGGCCACCAGGGCCGGGCGTGGTCCGAGGGAAACCTGGTACGGCCGCTGATCCACGGCGCTACCTATTTTGCCGAGCTGTACCAGCGGATCGAGGCCACGGGAGCTGGCGATTCCATCGTCTTCACCGACTGGCAGGGCGACCCCGACGAGCAACTCACCGGCGAGCCGAGCAGTGAGGTCATGGCCGTACTGGGCCGGGCCGCCGCCCGCGGGGTCGACGTACGAGGTCTCGTATGGCACTCCCACATCGCAGCGGTCACCGATGCCGAGGGCGACAATGCCGAGTTCGGTGCGCGCCTGCGGGCCCACGGCGTCGAGGCATGGCTCGACATGCGGGTCCGGAACCGAGGCTCCCACCACCAGAAGCTGATCGTGCTGCGGCACCGGGACGACCCCACGCGCGACGTGGCCTTCGTGGGTGGCATCGATCTGTGCCACTCCCGCAGGGACGACGCCACCCATGCCGGCGACCCTCAGTCCTACGAAATGGCCGCGGAGTACGGCGCCACCCCGCCGTGGCACGACGTCCAGGCCGAGATCTCCGGGCCGGCCGTGCACGATGTGGAGACAGTCTTCCGGGAGCGGTGGGAGGATCCGGCTCCGCTCAACGGCAGTCCTCGTCGCTGGTGGGGGCTGCGGCGAAGCAGCTCGCCTTCCGCCACGGGTCCGACACCGAGCCCGCTGCCGGCACAGCGTCCCCCGCCGCCACCCGTGCCTGGTGGCACGCACGTGGTACAGCTGCTGCGGACGTACCCCAAGCTGCCCTCCAGCCGTGACTACCCGTTCGCCAGGGGTGGCGAGAGGAGTGTGGCGCGCGGATACGCGAAGGCCATCGAGCATGCGCGTCGACTGGTCTACGTGGAGGATCAGTACCTGTGGGGGCATCACGTTGCGCAGATGTTCACTACGGCCTTGGAGCGAAATCCTGACCTGCACCTCATCGGGGTGGTGCCTCTTTTCACCGACTTGGAAGGTGTGCTGGGACGACTCCCTCAGCTGGAGGGTCGCCGCCGAGCGATGCGTGACCTGCTGCGGAAGTTCCCCGACCGAGTCGCGATCTACGGCCTGGAGAATCACGCAGGAGTCCCTGTCTACGTGCATGCCAAGGCCTGCATAGTCGACGACACCTGGGCGACCATCGGCTCCGACAACTTCAACCGGCGCTCGTGGACCCACGATTCCGAACTCTCCGCGGTCGTCATCGACCGGGATGGCGAGTTCGGTCGCCATCTCCGACTCACCCTTGCCGCCGAGCACCTGGACCGAGAATGGGGTGACCGGGATGATGCGATGGCCGACTGCCTGGAACCAGCCGACATGTTCGCCACCTTCGCAGCAAGTGCGGCCCGCCTCGACACGTGGTGGCATGGTGGGCAGACCGGTCCACGACCGGAGGGGCGCCTTCGCAGGATCGAGTCGCCAGAGCTCGGCCTGCTGACTCGTGCGGTCGCCTCGGTGCCGTATGCACTCCTGCACGACCCCGACGGACGGCCGCGTCGGCTACGACGCGCGGACGACTTCTAGGTCCCGTTCAGGGGTAGGACACAAGGACAGCTCTCGTCGTCCCGTGCGTGATGACGGCGCCGCCGCGGCTGTCAGACGCAGCAGTGGGCGTTCACATCCGCAGTGCCTGGGTCCTGCAGACCTCAGACCGAGCCCAAAGCGGGCCTCAAGACCGATTGCCACTGGAGAAACACATCCCTCCAGATCGCATCAGCGCAGGTCAGAGCCGGTTTTCGTAAGCAGCGCGACGCATTCCACGTGATGCGTCATCGGGAAGACCTTGATGGTGGCGAGCGTGAACGCGATCCTTTGCGATCGTCTGCCTTCCTGCGCCAAACTGTTCCGCTGACCTGCGATGATGTCGACCGATGCATCTGTCGGCGACAGCACACGGTTGCAGTCTCTTGCGAACCAAAGCGAGCCCAATCCGAGCCCTCCTGTTAATGGGATCCGACGATCGCAAACGACCGATGGCCCGTGCGCCACCGAAGTTGCGCTGGGAAGCGTGACCCACTGGTCGGTCGTCCCCGGCGAGCTCAGATGAGTCTCGACAAACTTCCACTCGGGTACGCCGAGGAGGTACTCGAGCCCGAAGACTTCTTGGGCGATTCACTTCCTACCTGATGAGAACTTCGATGGCCAGGTCTCGCACTGATCTCGCAGGTGTCTGGGGTTCAAGTCCCCCCTCGCGCACAGTGAGAAACCCCAGGGAGACCTGGGGTTTCTCACATTTCACGAGACCTCGGGATCGCCTAATAGGGCAGCCGTAGGGCAGATCGGCGCACAGACCCGCTGTTGTGTTGTCTCTAGCAGGATAGCGCCAGCCCATTGCCGCGACTGCCCGGTCACCTCCAAGAGCAACCGCTCCCTCGCCCACCGGCTCCCGCAGCGTCACCACCACACCGGACTCAACGAAGCGTTAGGCGGCAACATCTGAACTGCCGTCGCCAACTCGATCGCTACTACGTCATCTAGATCCGTGACCCCGACGACCTGCTAGAAGGCCGCGAATCGGACTTGGACAGCGAGAACGCCATCGGAGGACTTCGGTCTTCGGGGGCGTCTTCGGTTGTCTTGCCAGAAGTTGGTCAGAACTCCGTCTCGTGTCCGCCCATGCCGGCGTCCGCCGTCTCCGCGGGCCACAACGCCATCTTGCGATCCTTGTGCCGGCTGTGACTTCGCGAAAACCATCGGTCGGGGATCCCGGCAACTTCGAAACACTCGAGCGAAGGCAAAGTCCGCACCGACCTCTTGACTTATATGAGGTCCGTCACACAGTATGGATGGGAACGTTCCCGCTAACGTTCCCATCCGATCCAGACACGAGGAGCCCAGCTCATGAACCTCGACCTTCGCGGCCTCACTCCCGCGCCCGTCACACCATTCACTCGCGACCTCGAGGTCGATTACGACGCACTCGCCTCACTCACTCGGTGGTACGCCTCGATCCCCGGCATCACCGGTCTCGTCTACCTGGGCCACGCCGGAGAGGGCACCTACCTCACCGCCGAGGAGCAGGTGCGGGTCATCGAGGTCGCTGTGGAGAACGCCGGCGACGTACCTGTGATCGCCGGGATCACCGGCGAGGGCGACAAGGTCGCCGGGCTCGAGGCCAAGCGCGCGATGGAGGCCGGTGCGCGTGCCGGTCTTCTCTACCCCTCGCACGGCTGGCTGCGCTTCGGTTACCAGAAGGGCGCTCCGCAGGAGCGCTACCGCATCGTGCACGAGGAGTCCGGCCTCCCGTTGATCCTGTTCCAGTACCCCGATGCCACCAAGGCCAGCTACGACCTCGCGACTCAGCTCGAGATCGGGGCCCAGCCCGGTGTCTTCGCAACGAAGAACGGGGTGCGCAACATGCGCCGCTGGGACACCGAGATCCCTGTCCTTCGCCAACAGCTCCCGGACCTGCAGATCCTGAGCTGCCACGACGAGTACCTGCTGCACACCATCTTCGATGTCGACGGTCTGCTGGTCGGCTACGGCGGCATCGCACCGGAACTGCTCATCGAGTTCATCGCAGCAGGCAAGGCGCACGACTACCCCGAGGCGCGCCGTATCCACGACACCCTGCTCCCGGTCACCAAGAACGTCTACCACCGCGGCTCACACATGGAAGGAACCGTCGCGCTCAAACTGGCCCTCGTCGAGCGCGGCAAGCTCGAGCACGCCGCCGTACGCCCGCCGCTGCTGCCGCTGGCGCCCGAGGCCCAGGGCGAGATCTCGCTCGCGCTCAAGCAGGCGGGCATCATCTGAGACCGAGCTCAAGGCACCGAGCTCTCGTAACACGGTGCCGGCCCGCCGTGATCCGCGCGGGCCGGCACCCACCCCGCACCACACGACCGGCGACACCCCTGTTCGCCGCCCAGCGCTCCGCATCCCGCGTCACCGACAGAGGCTTCTCGCGGAGTAGCCATCGACGGCATCATGGCGACTGTCACGGTCGGCTGCCGTCCCCGCCCGACGCCAGTTGCGTCGTGAACGTTCTTTCGCACATCTCCGCTGGTATCGGGGACGTGCCGAGATGAGAGGACCCTTCAATGTCCGACCCCACCGCTGTACCAGCCACCACCGCGTCATCCGAGGCCGTCAGCGCCTCGCGCCAACCCACCTCGCCACCTCGCAGGCGTGGAGTCCTCCAGATGCTGAAGCTGATGGGCCCCGCCTTCATCGTCGGCGCGTGGCAGTTCGGGCCGGGCAATCTCGTCTCTGCCGTCCAGGCAGGAAGTCTGTACGCCTACGATCTGATCTGGGTCATCGTGCTCTCCACGGTGCTGATGCTCGTCTTCGCGGACATGAGCATCCGCATCGGCATCTCTTCACGCGGTTCCGTCGTAGCGACCATCAAGGAAACCCTCGGAAAACCCACCGGCGTCGCAGCCGGACTCGGAGTCTTCGGCATCACGCTGTGCTTCTCCGTCGGCAACGCGGTCGGCACGGGCCTCGGGCTCTCACTCGTACTCGGCGGCAACCCCGTGATCTGGACCATCGCGTGCAGCATCCTCGTCGTCGCGATTCTCTTCACGCGCAGTGCCTACAAGGTGATCGAGAAGTTGGTGCTTGCCATCGTCGCTCTGATGGCGGCCGCCTTCATCGTCACGGCTATCGTCACGAAGCCGGACTGGATGGGAGTCGCTCAGGGCGCAGTCGTGCCCACCGTGCCGGACGGCGTCGGACTCCTCCTCGTTGCCCTGGTCGGCACGAACTTCTCCCTCAACGCCGCCTTCTACGCCGGCTACGCCAGCCGCGAACGTGGCCTCCGGGCCGCGGACTACCGCGACACGACGCTCGCCGACACGATCCCCGGAATCCTCGCCCCCGGCATCATGACCGCACTCGTGATCGCCGCGGCCGCGGCAACGCTCGCCGGTGAAGGCGGCCCCGCAGGAGCCACGATCCAGCAGTTCTCCGCCGTCCTCGAGCCCGTCGCCGGCGAGGTCGGCCGGACGATCTTCGCCCTCGGATTCTTCGGCGCCGCCCTCTCCGCCATGATCGCGAACGCCACCGCGGGCGGAACGCTTCTCGCCGACGGTCTGGGCCTCGGGAACCAGATCGCATCCACCCGAGTGCGGATCGGCATCGTCTGCGTACTCACCTTCGGCGCAGGCGTCACCATCCTCGCCGCCGGCACATCGCCGGTGCAGCTGATCATCGCGGCACAGGCGATGACCGTCCTGATCGCCCCACTTCTGGGTGTCCTGCTCGTGATCCTCGCGAACAACCGACGCCTGATGGGTGGCCTGCGCAACCACTGGTGGCAGAACGTGCTCGCGTCGGTCGGGCTCATCACCATCATCGCCATGTGCTATCAGCTCATCGACACCGTCACCACCATGCTCTCCACCTTGTGACCCGGTAGCGGACGTACGGCCCGACCGGCACCACCTGCCGGCCGGGCCGTCCTGCTCCGCAGTCTCGTGCTTCCGGAGCGGTTATGCTCACGCCGACGGGGAGGAGGCGACACATGACGGATACAGCAGGCCAGGCACGATCCGCGCGTGCAACGATCCGCGACGTCGCCCGAGAGGCCGGCGTCAGCACCTCGACCGTCTCCCGGGTGCTGGACGAACGGCTGCCGCCTTCCCGCAACGAGACCGCCGAGCGCGTACGCGAGGTCGCTGCCCGTCTGGGCTATCGCAAGGACTCCCGTGCCTCCGCCCTGCGTCGCCAGCAGAGCGGGACCATCGGCGTGCTCGTGCCACGACTCACCGACACGGTGATGGCCATCCTCTTCGAGAACATCGCCGCCGCTGCCGCCGAGCGACAGATGTTCGCGATCGTGGCCACAACAGCCGACGACCCGAACTCCGAACGGTCGGCGGTGGAGAGCCTTCTGAACCAACACGTCGACGGCCTTGTCCTCACCACCGCACGACCAGACGACGCGGTGATTCCCGACCTCCGCGAGCGCGGGGTCCCGCTGGTCCTCGCGCTACGACACGACGGCGTGACACCGGCAGTCGTCGGCGACGACGAGCTCGGCGGCTACCTCGCAACTCGCCACCTCCTGGATCTGGGTCACCGCGAGATCGCGCTGGTCGCCGGACCGGCATACGCGACGAGCGCCGCCGGACGTGTCGCTGGGTTCAGGCGGGCGATGACAGAAGCCGGCATCGACGACATCGACCGCCACATCCACCCCTCGACCTTCGGGATGGAGTCCGGCGAGGAAGTCGGCCGCCGCATCCTCTCGACCTCACCACGCCCCACCGCCGTGTTCGCCGTCAACGACAACACAGCCGTCGGCGTCCTGGCAGCCGCGCGAGCAGCCGGGCTGAGCGTCCCGGACCAGCTCTCCGTCGTGGGCTACAACGACATCCCCTTGGCCGCGCGACTGCCGGTACCTCTCACAACGGTCCACGTGCCGTTCGACCAGATCGCCGCGCGCGCCGTCGCTGCGCTCGCCCGCCTGCTCACCTCGCCCGACGAGATTCGACCCGGCACCACCACGACACTCATGCCCTCGCTGATCCCGCGCGCATCCACTGCTCCCCCACAACCCGCGCACGACCCGCGCTAACACCCGTCGAACCGGATCCAGGTCGCCTGGGGCCGCTCGAGTTGCGCGTCGCACCATCTGGGCACTCTCGGCATTTCACGCCGCCTGGCTGGGTGCCAACCAGCAGCCCTTTGCGATTGCCCGCTCAATCACGACGCCGACAGCAGTGCGTTGCACTGACCCGAGCGCCTCGTTCACCCCAACGATCCGTCACCACCCAGTGCCCACGTGTAGGCGTACGCACCGTCGTCCACCGTGCGACCGGCTTCGCCCACCTCCAGTGGGCGGAAGGTGTCGACCATGACCGCGAGCTCGTCGAAGAACTCTGCTCCGGTCGACCGCTCCGTCGCGCCGGGCTGGGGGCCGTGAGCGTGGCCGCCGGGATGCAGGGTCACCGAACCGACATCGATTCCTGAGCCCTTGCGTGCCTCGTAGTCGCCGCCGACGTAGAACATCACCTCGTCGCTGTCGACGTTGGAGTGGTAGTAGGGAACGGGCACCGCTATTGGGTGGTAGTCGACCTTGCGGGGGA
The DNA here is from genome assembly GCA_036570405.1 of Nocardioides sp. Classification (GTDB taxonomy): domain Bacteria; phylum Actinomycetota; class Actinomycetes; order Propionibacteriales; family Nocardioidaceae; genus Nocardioides. The sequence goes on along the minus strand of DATCYH010000787.1, from coordinate 4,205 downwards.
CGAAGTTGCAGATCACGAAGTTGTTGCCCTCGAAGACCTGGTGAGCCGGGGGCGGCTGGTGGACCTTGCCGGTGATCGGCATGTAGTCCTCGATGTTGAACGTGTAGGGGTAGAGGCAGCCGTCCCAGCCGACGACATCGAACGGGTGGTTGGCATACGTCATGGTTGTCCCGACAATGCCGCCCGGGCCGTTGCCTCGATGCTTGACCAGCACCTCGACGTCGGATCCCTCAGCCAGTAGCGGCTCGGTCGGCCCGTGCAGGTCGCGCTCGCAGAACGGTGCGTGCTCGAGCAGCTGGCCGTAGCGGGAGAGGTATCTCTTGGGAGGGGCGATGTGCCCTTGGCCTTCGATGGCGTACAGGCGGTTGACGTCCGCCGGCACCCAGCGGTGGGTCGCCGCCCGAGGAATCACTACGTAGTCACCGGTCCGGTATGGCAGGGCGCCGAAGACGGTCTCGACGGTTCCAGAGCCCGACTCGACGTAGACGCACTCGTCCCCGATCGCGTTGCGGTAGTAGGGCGAGACTACGCCGGCGACCACGTACGAGATCCGGACGTCGCCGTTGCCGAGCACCAGGCGCCGGCCGGTCACGGCATCCGTCACGTCATGCTCGCCGTCCCGGAAGAGATCGTGGAGCGTGAAGTGGATCGGCCGGAGGGGGTGGTTGGGAACGGTCGCCTGGTCCGTCAGCTCCCACGTCGCGGTGGCGACGATCGCTGACGGGATCTCTCGGTGGTAGAGCAAGGATGAGTCGGAGGAGAATCCTTCCTCGCCCATCAGCTCTTCGTAGTGCAACCGGCCATCGGCGTCCCTCATCTGGGTGTGCCGGTGCCGAGGGATGTCACCCAGGTGGCGGTAGAACACGAGTCGTCTCCTTACAGATGGTGGTCAGCACGCCGCGGCGTGCGGTGATGTAGGTGCCAGAGGCCGAAGGCCGAGAGCCTTGAACGCGATTGCCACGCAGGGGCCGGCGGTCAGGACGAACAGCACGGTCCCAAGCCCTGCCGGTCCCCCGAGCAGCCAACCGGTGGCCAGCCCGATGCCTTCGGAAAGGATCCGCGCCGGCCCGATGCCCAGTCCGGTTCTCAGATGCACGGCCAGCATCAGCCCGTCGCGGGGACCCGAACCCAGATGCGCCCCGACATAGATCGCGCATCCAATTGCGAACACGACGATTCCGGCGGCAAGTGCAGCGAGACGAACTGGCAGCCCGTCCGAGGGCAACGACGCGAGTGCCGGCAGGTCCAGCAGGACATTCAGAGCGACCCCGATGATCAGGACGTTCAGCAGCGTCCCTGCTCCAGGGCGGACGCCCAGGAGTGCCACGATCGTGACCAGCAGGACTCCGACCCCGATCGACGCCGTTCCGACACCGATCCCGAGGCGATCTGCCAGAGCGATGTGGAGGACCTCCCAACTGGCGACCCCCAGGTCCGCGCGGATGCTGAGCCAGATACCCGTCGCCGCGATGAGCAGACCCACCGCGAGCTGGATGAACCGGCCGCCACGGCTCACCGGCCAATGTCGGCTCACGAAAGCGCATTCGCGGTGCTGCCCAGCGTGCGGTGGACCGCTGCGAGGACGTCGTCCGCGTCGGCCGACGCCAGACACGCTGCGATGTGCGCGTCAGGCCGAACCAACCAGACCTCGTCGGCGCCGAGCCCGAGTGCGCGCCCGAGGTCATGGTCGAGCTCGTCGACTCCGCTGACGTACACGTGGGCGGAGGCGGCCGCAACCGCGTCGCGAACCTGACCGAGGTCGACCGCTGTCCCGCACAGCAGGGTCATGCCGTCGCGCAGCCTCCGTCTCAGGCGGTCCGGGCGCCCATCGACGCTGTCGTACACCTTGTGGTCGGGAATCAACACCCCCGGCGCACATGGCGGCGTCGTGCCGCGCGATGGACGGCCGGACGCTGGGCGGTCGACGCTCGGTGTCGTGAGCGGCGAGTCGGAGTACCAGAACGGCTCGGCGAGCCGACCGGAGTCGACCTCGGCCCGTGACATCGGGTCGTGGCGTGCCGCTTCGAGTACCCGGCGGCGATGGTCCTGCTCGGCGGCGGTGTGCGGGACCAGGAAGTTCATCGTGGCTGTCGTGACGTCGATGTTCTCCAGCGCCGCCGCGTGCCGCTCGTCGTGATAGCTGTCGAGGAGGCTCTCGGGAGCCCAGCCATGTAGCACGAATGCGACTTTCCAGGCAGCGTTCTCGGCGTCTTGGACACCGCTGTTGAGACCGCGTGCGCCAAACGGCGAGACCAAGTGAGCCGAGTCGCCGGCCAGCAGGACCCGCCCGACGCGCATCCGGTTCACGACCCTGGAGTGGAACCGGTAGACCGAGCTCCACATGACCTCGTACTCGCGGTCGCCGATGATCTGGCGGATGCGCTCGTCCAGCGAACCTGACCGCTCCGCCTCGGCGAGATCGAACGTCTCCGGCACCTGCCAGTCGATCCGGAACGTGGAGTCGGGGCAGGGATGGATGAGCACCTGACGACCCGGATTCCACGGGGGGTCGAAGTAGAACCGGCGCTCTTGGCCCCAGCCCGGCAGGTCCGTGCGGATGTCGCAGATCAGGAACTGGTCGCCAAACGTCGAACCCTCGAACGTCAGTCCCAGTTCCGCGCGGAGCCGATCACTGCGGGCGCCGGTGCACGCGATCACGTACGACGCTGCGATACGAACCTCGCCAGACTCGGTGACACACGTGACCACGGCCCCGGAGTCGTTCTGAGCGATCCCGGTGGCCCGATGACCCCACCGAACGTTGATACGAGGGTTGGTCTCGATCTTCTCGTCGAGGATCTCCTCAGTGCGGCACTGCGAGATGTTCACGAACGGTGGGAACGGCGACTGGCCCGGGTCCTGGAATTCGATCGTGAACAGCTCATGGTCCTGATGGAACGTCGTTGCTCGGGTCCACGTGACGCCTTCGCGCGCGATCTGGGCCCCCGCGCCGCCGAGACTGTCCCAGACATCGAGGACGTCGCGCTGCTGGCAGATCGCCTTCGAGCCGACCATGTCCCGTTCTGGACGTGCGTCCACGACGACGACGGGCAGGCCCCATCGCGCCAGGAGCAGCGCCGCGGTCTGTCCGACGGGTCCGTCGCCGATGACGACAACCGGATCCTCTGAGTGGCTCATGCTGGTCATGGATCCGCTCAGTCCTGGAGCCGGGCCCAGACCTCGCGGTCGCGTTCGGCGGTCCAGATGCTCGGCCAGTCGGTCCCGGAGAGCTCTTCCCACAGCCGGGCCACGTCGAACGGCAGGCAGTGCTCGAAGATCGGCCACTTCCCGAACTGCGGCGACAGGGCCGCGTGTGTCGCCTCGAACGCCTCCTTGAGCGTCCCGCCGCGGGCCTGGACCGAGCCGACCTCGTCGATCATCGTGGTGAGGAAGCCACGGGTCTGCTCGATAGCAGCCGACACGGCGTCGGCCCCTCGCGCGACCGCGCCGCGGCCGCCGACGATCTGCTCGGCGCCAAGCCCAGCGATGCCGTCCAGCGTCGAACTGGACCAGTCGCGGTGGAAAGCATCGCCGGTGTAGAGCGCCGCCTGGGCCTCCACGAGGTCACCTGCGAACAGGATCTTCTGCTTCGGGAGCCAGGCCACGATGTCTCCGGCGGTGTGCCCTCGACCCAGATGCTGAAGCACCAGGTCGCCGCGATCGCCTCCGAGGTCGATCGTGAAGCGGTCCGAGAACGTCGCGGTTGGCCACGTCAGTCCCGGAATGGATTCAGGTTCGTCGAACAGCCGCGGCATCCGGCCGTACTCCGAGGCCCAGTCCTGCTCCCCTCGTTCGGCGATGAGCACCTTGGTCTGCTCATGGGCGACGATCACCTCGGCGTCGAACGCACTGGCTCCGAGGACGCGAACCGCGTGGTAGTGCGAGAGCACCAGGTACTTGACGGGCTTGTCGGTGTGCTCGCGGAGCATCGTCAGCCATCGGCGAGCTGCGACCGGGGTCGCCAGCGCCTCGAAGCACACCACGAAGTCCTCCCCCTCGATCGCGCCGAGGTTGGGGTCGCCCTCGGCGGTGAGGGCATACACGCCATCGGCGAGCACCTCGAGGGTCTGGTCCTTCGCGGCGAGGTCTGCGGATGAGGCGAACGGCTTGCTGGACATACGGTTTCTTCTCCTAGGTGTTTGCGGCGGTCGAAGCTCTGGTGGGCTGGGGCGTGGATCAGGACCCGTAGTGGAGCCACACGGACT
>DATCYH010000786.1:0-8186 GCA_036570405.1 Nocardioides sp. | reverse complement strand
ACCGAGTACCAGACCAAGACCCCGCCCAGGGACCGGGAGGCGAACGGGAGCGCCGACAGGTCAGCGGTGAGGAACCGGTTGCCGGGGAAGCGATCTCGTGCGGCCTCGAGGAAGCGAGTCGACCCGTCGATGCCTACGACGCCACGGCGACCACCCTCAGACAGCACCTCGGTCCAGTGCCCCGGACCACAGCCAGCGTCCAACAACCGGCCGCCCGTGCGGTCGCGCCACTGCACGATCGTTGCCCGGTCCTGCTCAGCCATCTGGTGAACCGAGCCCAGCTTCTCGACGTACTCCTCGGCACGGGAATCGTAGGCCGCGGCGACCTCAGCTCGTGACATGCGCTGAGGTTACTGACCCGTCCCGGGGGCTCATCCGGCCAGGACGCGTCGGCTCGTCACGCGCTGGATCCTGTCTCACCGGCGTACGCCGCTTCGAGTGCAGCGATGTCGAACTTGCCGACCGTGGCGAGCACGGCCGTCATCAGGCGTTGCTTGGCCTCATCGTCCTCGCCGGCCATCAGCTCTTCGTACCGCGCGGGAGTGACCTGCCAGGACACGCCGTACCGATCCTTGAGCCAGCCGCACGGCATCTCGGTCCCGCCGTCAACCAGGGCCGCCCAGACCCGGTCGAGCTCGCCCTGGTCGTCGACCCGCACTTCCAGCGACATCGCCTCGTTGAAGGTGAACTGCGGACCGCCGTTGATGCCGACGAACCGTTGCCCGAAGAGCTCGAACTCCACGAGCATCGGCACGTCCTGCGGCGAAGGAGCACCCCGATGGGCGGCCACGGTCTGGATGATCCGGCCCTGCCCGCCGAATGCGTCGATGTACTGCGCTGCGGCCTGCTCAGCCTCCCGGTCGAACCACAGGTTCGGCGTGATCTTGTTGCTGATGCTCATCGGTCGTCTCCTCACGTGAATGGTGTCTTGAGTGATGACCGGAGAAGCGTCGAAGATCCATCGCTCCGGCTCCAGTCCGCGCTAGTCGTACCGGCACGGCAAGGGGAATCGTCGCCGCCTGCACCACCGCCGATGACCTTGCGCGGGAACGCAGGTCAACACCTAGACCGATCAGCATCACCCCGATCGTCGTCGCCGACCTGCACGTCGAGGGCGAGGTGATGCCCGTGTGCGTGCACGTGATCGACCATCGGATGGTCGGGTCCATGTCGACACCGGCATGACGAAGATGCACCCGGCTGCCAGGCCTGGACTATGTGGCCGTCGACGGTGAGCTCGAGCTGCTTCCCGGTGTGCCAGCAGTGGCGGCAGCCAATAGAGCCACGGCTCGATCTCGCTCGACCGGATCAGCATGCAGACGAGCGCCACCGTCGCGAACAGCGCCGTACCTCCGGGGGCGCGAAGAGCGCGGGACAACTCCCTCGTCGAAGAAGAGCGCGTTCCCATAACCCGGTGCGGCGACGCACATCGACTCCAACTGCGCCCGGTTCACCCTCGACCCTTCGCGGAAGGCTGACCAATCGCCACCCTCCTGATCTCGGCAGACGCGTCGACCTCGCCCGATCGCTCGCCAGCGGGCTACGGTGAACCCGTGAGTAACGTCGTCTCCAAGACCACCACCAAGCTGACTGCCGTCGTCGAGAACCTGCGCGGGCGGGCCCACTGGTCCGTGGTGCACGGCCTCCCCCGGACGATGATCACCCGGATGGCAGACAAGGGCGACCTGCAGGCCCAGCTGGTGCTGAGTACCTCGCGCGGTGACGACGACCTGTGGGGCCTGGTCGAGGAGATGCGAGCACAGGGGCCGCTCTTCAAGTCCGGCATGGCCTGTCTGACCGCCGACCATGCGACGATCCGCGAGGTGCTGACCAGCAACGACTTCCGCACCGGAATTCCCGGGCGCACCGGGGTGGTCGGCGCGATCGGCCAGGCCCTCGCGCCGCATGCCCTGCACCCCGTCGAACCGCCGTCGCTGCTGGTCACCGAGCCGCCGGACCACACCCGTTATCGCAAGCAGGTGATGCGGGTCTTCACCATGCGTGCGGTGCAGCGTCTGGAAGGGCGCACGCAGCAGATCGCCAACGACCTGCTCGACCAGCTCGAAGCAGCCAACGAGGTGGACCTGGTCGAACGCTATTGCGCGCTGCTGCCGGTCACCGTCATCGCAGAGATCCTCGGTGTCCCCGAGAACGAGCGGTCCCGCGTCCTGGAGTTCGGCACCGCGGCGGCCCCCAGCCTCGACATGGGCCTGGACTACCGCACCTATCGCGAGGTCACCGACGCGCTGATCTCCTTCGACGGCTGGCTCGGTGAGCATCTCGAGTCGCTGCGCCGCAACCCCGGCGACAACCTGCTCAGCCAGCTCGTCGCGCTCGACGACGGCGAGGACGGCGGGCTCAGCGAGATGGAGCTCCGCTCGACGGCCGGACTGGTGCTGGCGGCCGGCTTCGAGACCACGGTCAACCTGCTCTCCAACGGGATCCGGCTGCTGCACGACCACCCCGAGCAGTTGGCGCTGCTCAAGGCCGATCCCGAGCTGTGGGGCAACGCCGTCGAGGAGGTCCTGCGCCTGGACCCGCCGGTTCTGCTGACCGGCCGGATGGCCCAGGCGGACACCACCGTCGCTGGCGTCCCGATGCGCTCCGGTGCCCTGGTCACCACGCTGCTGGCCGGCGCCAACCGCGACCCCAAGGTGTTCACCGACCCCGACGTCTTCGACGTCACCCGCGAGAACGCCCGCGACCACCTCTCGTTCTCGCTGGGCCGACACCACTGCCTGGGCGCCACACTGGCCCGGATGGAGGGCGAGATCGGGCTGCGCACCCTGTTCGAGCGGCACCCCGAGCTGGAGCTGCTGCCCGGAGCCACCCGGCGTACGACGCGGATCCTGCGCGGTTTCGAGACCTTGCCGGCGCGCCTGTCCTGATCCGCGCTGGGACTCAGGAGTCCGGCGTGTCGTGCCGCTCGCCGGTGAGCTCGACCTCGGTGATCCGGTGCCCCTCCACGCCCGAGACCTGCAGCACCGCGCCGCCGACGTCGACGCAGTCGCCGACGTCGGGGATCCGGCCGAGCCGCGACAGCACGAAGCCGGCCACCGTCTCATAGCTTCCGTCGGGGAGCTCGAAGCCGGTCTCGTCGGCGAAGTCCTCGATGGTCAACGATGCCGAGGCACGAATGACGCCGTCGACTCGGGCGTCGTACGACGAGCGACGGATCGGCTCCTGGTCGTATTCGTCGCGGATGTCGCCCACGATCTCCTCGACCATGTCCTCGAGAGTGACGATGCCGTCGGTGCCACCGAACTCGTCGACCACGATCGCCAGATGGGTCTCCATCTCGCGCAGTCGGACGATCGAGGGCAGCAGCTTGTTGGTGCCGGGCAGGTGCAGCACCTCACGCTGTACGTCGCCCACACTCACCGCCCCGGGCGGCCGCTTGCCGAGCAGGTCGCGGACGTGGACGAAGCCGGTGACGTCGTCGAAGCTGTCGCCGATCACCGGATAGCGGGAGTAGGGCTGGTCGGCCACCCAGGCAGGGGTCTCGTCCAGGGGCATCGAGCCCTCGATGAAGGCAACATCGGCGCGCGGACGCATGACCTCCTTGATGGTGTTCTTGGTGGCAGCGAAGACGTCGCTCAGGATGCGCCGCTCCTCCTCGCCGAGCTCCTCGTTGCTGGCGACGATCTCGCGCAACTCCTCCCGGGAGACGTCCTCGGACGACGCGTTCGGGTCGCCGCCGAGCAGGCGGACCAGAGCGTCCGTGGAGATCGAGAGCAGCCAGATCACCGGACGCATCACGGTCGCGAAGCGGTCCAGCACCGGGCCGGTCACCATCGCGACGCCGGCTCCGCGCTGGAGGGCGATCCGCTTGGGGACCAGCTCGCCCAGGACCAGGGAGAGATAGGCGATCAGCAGGGTCATCGCGATGAGTGCCGTGGTGTCGGCGGCGTCGTCGCCCATGCCGAGGTCGACGAGGTAGGGAGCGCTGTCCGGTGCCAGGGTTGAGCCACCATAGGCGGCGGAGAAGAACCCGGCGACGGTCACGCCGATCTGAACCGCGGAGAGGAACCGGTTCGGGTCGCGCGCGATCTCGGCAACGCGTTGACCACGCCCGCCGCGCTGCGCGAGCTGGTTGACCTGTGACTCCCGCAGCGAGACCAGCGCCATCTCGGTGGCCGCGAAGACTCCACCGACCAGAACGAACGCGACGACCAGCAGGAAGTTGATCAGGGTCTGGGCGTCGATCATTGTCGCTCACCCGGCCCGGACGGATCGGCGACCAGGTGTGACATCGAAGCCAGTTCCATGCACTGATCCTAGTGTGGCCGTGCTCGAGGTCGCCTGGTCAGGGCAGGTCGCTTCAGTTCTCGGGAAGGGCGGGCGAACGCAGCCTTCGTGTCGTTGTACCAACCCATCGACCTCTTGGGGTGCAGCCACCGGAACTTCATCTCTTGGCGAGCTTCCTGGTGGGACTCGTCGCCGGCCTTCACGGCCGCCCGGAGGTGCTTGTCCTGGGCCTTGATGATCTCGTCGGCACTGTCGCCGCTGTGCCCGAGCTCGCACGGTCCACCGAGTTGCTTGCAGGTCATGGTCTTCATCTCTGTTCCCTTCGCGATGTGTTGTTCGGTCTTGTCCTGTTGACGTATGCCGGAGCGCAGGTGTGACCGGGCCCGGACAAAAACTTCAGCGCCGCCGCGCGCCGTCACGTCGAGCGACCTGCGCGAGCACCTCAGGGGCGGCCCGGAAGTCGATCCGCTGCACGACGCCGGCCACGATGGTGAAGTCGAAGACGACGCGCGCCTCGCCCTTGTTGAACCAGGCCGACCCGGCCCGTTGGTCGACGTACACCGGCAGCGCTGCCTGGGCGGCGCCGTTGAAGAAGGTCGCCACCTGGTCGCGGCCCGCGATGCGTTGGGGGGTCCCGGCCAGTACGGCGGCCTCATCCCCAGCGATGAACGCGTCGGGTGCCAGCAGCTCGACCAGCCGGGAGAAGTCACCCTCGCGGGCCGCGGCCATGAAGGCGTCGACCACTTCCCAGTCTGCGAGTGGGTCCGTGCTCCGCGGCTGGGCCACCTTCGCCCGGGCCCGGGAGGCAAGCTTGCGGGCGGCCGACGGGGTCACGTCGAGCGCCGCCGCGATCGTGGGGAAGTCGAAGCCGAAGCTGTCGTGCAGCACGAACGCCACCCGCTCGTTCGGGCTCAACCGGTCCAGGACGACCTGCAGCGCGATCCCCACCGCATCGGCGAGCGCGACGACCTCGGCAGGGTCGGGCGAGAGCTCGGTGAGCTCGAGGTCCTCCTCGGGGACCGGCGTACGCATCCGCAACCGGTCCAGGCACAACCGCGTGGTGACCGTGGTCAGCCAAGCCGGCAGGTTGTCGATGTCGGTCGTCGTGTTGTCCATCCGCAGCCAGGCCTGCTGCACGATGTCCTCGGCCTCGCCGGCGTTGCCGAGCACGCGGGTCGCCAGGCTCACCAGCCTTGGTCGCTCGGCTGAGAATCTCTCGGTCAGCTCCATGTGATCACCCTTCCATCTCGTGTGTCCTCAGCACTACGACGGACGGGGACCCGGTGGTGTGACCGGCGATGTCAGGCCAGGCTCGACCAGTAGTCCCAGAACCGCACGGTGATCAGACCGAGGATGACCACCAACCAGGCGGTCAGGATCGCGGCCTGATAGCCGGACAGGAACCCGACCAGACGGCGTACGCCGGAGCTGGCGGTGGCCCACGACCTGAGGTTGTGCAGGGTGGTGACCCAGAAGATCGGGATCGTGACCGCCCAGACCACCATGCAGTACGGGCACAGTGCGCCGATCACGAAGAGGCTCTGATGGATCAGCCAGTGCACGAAGACGACCCCGAAGGTGACCCCCGCCTGCGCTGCCGACCAGAACCAACGGTGGAGCCTCGCGCCGGCCAGCAGCGCCGCACCGAGCATCGCCACGGCCGTGAAGCCAATGACCCCGATGACCGGGTTCGGGATGCCGAGGACCTCCGCCTGCGCCGTGTTCATCACCGACCCGCACGACAGCACCGGGTTGATGCTGCAGGTTGGGACGTATTCGGGATCCTCGATCAACGCGATCTTCTCGACCAGCAGCACCACCGCAGCCACCAGGCCGAGCAGTCCGCCGATCGTCAGGGTCCAGGCGAGTCCGCGGGTGTGCACCGTTCCTGGCTCTTGGTGACCGCTGGACATGTGCTGAGCCTAGGCGTGCGAAAGAGGGATGTGTCCGCCAGCCGCGAATGCCAGACTCGGGTCATGGGAACTCGCATCGCGAACATCGTCATCAATGCAGTCGATGCCGGACTCGTTGCCGACTTCTGGGCGAAGGTGCTGGACTGGGAGCACCTCGACGAGGAGGACGGGATCATCTGCATCGGTCCCGCCGACGGGGCCCTGCCCGGCATCGACGTCGCCCCGTGGGGCACGACGAAGACCACCACCAACCGGCTGCATCTCGACCTGCGCGCAGACGGCACCACCAAGGACGAGGAGCTCGAGCGGCTCCTCGCGTTGGGCGCTCGCAGGGTCGACGTGGGGCAGGGGCCCGGCGTCAGCTGGGAAGTGCTGGCCGACCCGGAGGGCAATGAGTTCTGCCTGCTCTCAGGCACCGTCCAGGAGCTGCAGCAGCGCCCGTAGCCAAAGTCAGGATGGGTGTGGTCCTCGCCGGCGACTCACTCCTGGGCTCGGCTGACCTGTGTGGTGCTGACCAGGTCGCCGTAGCTGGGATCCTGGTCGCGAATCATCAGCGCGAGATGTTGCTCCCCGTGCGATCGGCCGGTGAGGGCGTGGCCCAGCGACTCGTCGACGCGGTGGGTGCCGTGCTGATCGACCAGTAGCCATCGGTTGTGGGGAGTACGCCAGACATGGGTGCCTGGCCTGGGTTGTCGCACGGTGTAGTTCAAGTAGGTCTTGACCCGGTGGTGATAGCGGCCCAACGGCGCTGCGTTGTGAGTGCCGCTCTGTCCCGGCGGGGCGGGTTGACCGGGTATGTCGTGCCGGTAGGGCATGCAGTGGTCGATGTCGCCCTCCCGGCTGATCCGGGTGGCGTGTGGGAACGGGTCGGCGGGCGTGGTCAGGTGGATGCGCTCGCGAAGCCAACTTGGGTGTTCGTAGGCGTTGCTGCTGATCCGGTCGTTGAGGTCGATGACCGGCTTCAAGGTGATCTGTGCGTGGCCCAGGAGGCCGGCGAGGTGCTCGACGAGACGAGGACCGCCGCCGTCCTCGAGGCGGACGACGCCGGTGCCCTTGGCCAGGGCGGTCTCGTGGAGGTGGGCGTAGACAATGGCCTGGGGGCGCAGCTTGGCGGGGTCGATCGACTTGAGGGTGTCCAGGAGGCGGGCGGGGAATCCCCGCAGCCAGCCGCTGTCCGGTGACTCTTCAGATGTTCTGTCCGGTTGCCTCTCTGGGCGCCCGTCTGGTTGCTCGTCTGGTTGCTCGTCAGTTCCGCGAGCTGCTTCCCGCTCTGATTCCGCGTTTGACTGGTCGCCTGTGGGGGCGGCGTCCCCGTCATCTTTGGAGTCGCGGTCCGGATCTGCACCGTGTGGGCCCCGGTCGGGATCGCCGGCGTGCTCGAGCAACAGGGCGAGCAGCTCCGCGGGCCGGGCGAGCCAACCGAACGCGACCGAGCGCAGCAGGTCCCTGCCGCGCGCCGGTGCTCCAGTGGTCTCGTCCTGGAGCGCGAGGATGTCGGCGACCCGGTTGAGCAACGCATCCACCCACACCGCGTCGCCGTGCTCCACCCGGGCGATCACGTGCCGCAACCCCGTCTCGTCGACCCGACCGACCGTGACATAGCGCCGGGCGCGATCGGCGTCGATGCGCGCGGCCCAGGCCTCCGGGTTGGCCTCGATGATCTTGGCCTCCAGGATCGTGAAGAACCGTCCCGGTTGTTCACCGGCCAGCGCAGTCGCGACCCCGGCGTCGACCTTCGCAGCCTCGGCCACCGACAGGTGACGGGTGGCGCGGGCCAGCTTGCGGGCCACCCACACCTCACACGCCAATGCCTGCACCACCGCCCAGCAGCCCGGCAGGCGGTGGATCAGGTCCAGGGCGTCGGCCACCAAGAGGCGCGTGGCATGGACATGGGTCTGTCGTGAGATGGCCAGCTCGGCCAGGCACAGGTCCTGCACCCACGGAGTACCGTCGCCCCCGACCTGCACCAGCCGGGGACCACCGCGGCGCGCACGGGCACTGCCCGCCGGTTCAGCTGTGGGATCG
>DATCYH010000785.1:0-16288 GCA_036570405.1 Nocardioides sp. | reverse complement strand
TCACGGTCACCGCCGACGGCGACAACCTCCACGTCACCACCGGGGACGGGCGCGCGGTCGAGGGCCACGTCGTTGCCGCGGGCGAGCCGATGCTCGTCGACTACTGGGGACGAGCGGCAGCGATCACGCCGTACGCCGGCGCGCCGGCCGACTCCCTGGCCGAGCTGGTGGGCCGCCCGGTGGTCCTGGGGCGGGCTCGTCGTGGGGACGTCGTCTACGGGGCCCCGGTCAGCCTGGTCGGCACCGCGTCCCTGGTGGACCTGGCCGAGCGAATCGGGCGTCCAGAGCTCGCCGGGGAGTCCGAACGCTTCCGCAACACGTTCCTGATCAGCACCGACGAGCCGTGGATCGAGGACACCTGGCAGGGACTCGAGGTCGTGATCGGCGATGCGACGGTCCGGATCAACGAGCCGATCGGGCGGTGCGCCGTGCCGAACCACAACCCGCTCAGTGGCGTGGGCGATGCATCGACGCTCAAGACGCTCGCAGGCTTTCGCCCGCGCAACCACCGCGGCGAGCCACTACTGGGCCTCGACGCGCACGTGGTGACGCCGGGGACCGTCCGCGTCGGGGACCCGGTGCACCCGCTGCTGGCGACCGACAGCTCCCGCTAGGCGCCGAACGCCTCACGCACGGCCACCCTGCGGCGCAGCTCGTCGGTCATGTCGACCAAGTTGCGTCGCACGGTGAGGTCCAGGCCCTCGCTCTCGATGATCGCGCGAGCGCGGTCCAGCGTGGAGGTGTGCAGCGAGGTCATCGGGAAGAAATAGGCGACCACGTCACCGAGGACCCACCCCGAGTGGACCGACGCGATGCCTGGCAGCTCGTCGAAGTAGCGATCGACGTAGGGCGCCGTGACCTCGTCCTGACCGGACCGCCACAGCCCGGTCCCACACGCGATCAGCTCGTAGTTGCTGGCGTCCACCGAGCCGTCGAAGCGCTCCCAGGCCCACGCCTTGGCCTCGGCGTGGGGCAGGCTGGCAACGGCACGGGCGTGGTCGACGCCGGCCTTGGTCGAGGGATTCTCGGCGAGCTGCCGGTCCAGGTCGTCACGGTCCACCGCATCCAGGCAGGCGAGCCGGACCAGGATCCGCCAGCGCAGGTCGTCGTCGATCTCGACTCCCCGGGGCAGGTCCGACGTGGCGAGCCAGGCGTTGAGCAGCTCGGTGTCAGTCGCAGTGTCGACCGCTCCCTGAAAGGCAGCCAGCTGGACGGTGCTGGCGGCAGCTGCCCGCTCGAGAAGCGAACGGCACCCGGCATGCAGCGTCTCGAGCGCGGCCCGCGGGTCGCCGGAGAGAGCGACGGTCTTGCCAGTCAGGAACGGCAGCGTGTAGCTCAACGCATCATCGTTGTCCTCGCTCGGCAGCGCCGCCGAGGCGACGTCCAGCACGTCGGCAGGAGAGATCAGGGCGTTGTGCAGCCCGTTGCGCACGGTGTTCCAGATGCTGGAGCGGAGCATCGGGTCGGTCGTGTTCGCCATCGTCGTCTTGTACGCCGTCACCGAGACGGGATCAGGCAGCGGCAGCGCCCATGTGTCCTGGTCGGGGTCGATCAGCACTCCCGTCTCCGGGCCGATCTGGAGGGGAGTGGCCGGCTCCGCGATCGTGACGGCCGCCCGCTCCCACTCACCGGCGGGCTCCACGGTGGCGACCTGCACGGTGTGCGCCCGCTTGGCGGGGTGCTCGGTAGGTGGCGTCTTCACGATTGCTCCGGCCTGGCGATCCAGCAGCAGCGCGTCCGGCCCGGCGGTGCGCAGCCAGTTGCTGGTGAAGTTCGAGAGGTCACCGGCCCCGGCCCGCTCCCAGGACGCGAAGAGGTCCGCCATCGTGGCGTTGCCGAAGCGGTTGCGCTCGAAGTGGTCGATGGCGCCGGCAAAGAAGACCTTGTCGCCCAGGGAGGCGTTGAGCTGGCGCAGGATGGTGGAGCCCTTGGCATAGGAGATTCCGTCGAAGTCCTGCAGCGCGGCGACCGCGTCGACGGCGCCGTTGCCCGCCACCGGGTGGGTGCTCGGCCGCTGGTCCGCCACCAGACCCCATTGCCGGCGCGCATAGGAGACGTGCACCCAAGCGTCGTCGTACTCCGTCACGTCGGCGGTCACCCGGTTGCCCATGTATTCGGCGAAGGACTCGTTGAGCCACAGGTCGTCCCACCACTTCGGGGTGACGATGTTGCCGAACCACTGGTGCGCCATCTCGTGCGCGATCGTGGTGGCACGTTGGATGCGTTGGCTCCTGGTGACCTTGCTGGTGAACACGAGCGGGTCACGGAAGGTCACACAGCCGGGGTTCTCCATCGCGCCGGCGTTGAACTCGGGCACGAACGCCTGGTGATAGTTCCCGAACGGGTAGCGGATGCCGAAGAGGCGGTGGAACTCGTCGAAGCACTGCCGGGTCAGGGTGAGCAGCTCGTCGGCGTCCTTGTCGAGGTGCTCCGCGATGGAGCGCCGGGCGCTCAAGGAGAGCGGGATGCCGTCGTGCTCGTCGTGGATCATGTGCCACGGGCCGGCCACCAGGGTGACGAAGTAGGTCGAGAGCGGCTGGGTCGGCTCGAACTCCCACAGTGCGGATGATGGGCCGCGCTCGACCTGGGTGCCGGGAGCGTTGCCGATCACGGTCCAGTCGAGGGGTGCGGTGACGTGGAAGGTGAACGGAGCCTTCAGGTCGGGCTGGTCGAAGCAGGCGAAGATGCTCGGGGCCGCGTCCATGAACGACATCCCGTAGACATAGGCGCGTCCGTCTGCGGGGTCCACGCTGCGGTGCAGTCCCTCGCCGTCGTTGCGGAACGGCATCACCGCGTCCACCACCAGCTGGTGCTCGCCGGCGGGGGCGGTGATCGGGAGCCGGCCCCGCTCGACGAGGTCCGGGCTGATCTCGGAGCCGTCCAGGGTGATCCGGTTGACGTGGGTCGCCTTCAGGTCGACGAAGGTGTCGCCACCCCGGCTGGTGAAGGTGATCGTGGTCAGTGACGTGAACGTCTTGTCGTCGGCGGCGAGGTCGAGCACGACGTCGTACGCCGTCACCTCGACCATGTTGAAGCGCTCGACGGCCTCGGTGAACTGGAGGCTGCGGTAGGGGCTGCTCGATTCGGTCACACGATCACCCTAGCGGCGCCGCCAGGCGTGGATCGATGGTGGGGGAGATCACCCGAGAAGTGGCAGGAACCGATAACTATACCGAATAGACTGTAAGAGTCGCAGACGCGACAGACAATTACATCAACACTGCGCAACGGCGCGCAGGGAGACGAAGGAATTCATGAAGGCGCAGCTGTACGTGGCACAGGGAATCGTCGCAGGGCGGGTCCACCACGAGCAGGATCCCACCTGGCTCCGACAGGTCCAGCTGGCGCGGGCCGAGGCCCGTGCCGAGCGGCGTGCACGCCGCGCCCGCCTCTGATCCCACGATTCTCCCGCACAACAGCACTGGCCCCGGACGACGTCCGGGGCCAGTGCTGTGTCAACAGACGGTCAGGCCTGTGGCGCGAGGGCAAACTGCACCCCGCCCTGCTGGTCGACCGCAGCGTCGAGGACCTTGTCGCCGAGCTGCTCGGCGGCTGGTGCGTCGAGGAAGATCGTGGCCCCGTCCTGCTCGACGACTTCGTCGCCGGGCTCGGCAGCGCCCACGGCGTTGACGGCGAAGGCCTGTTCGGCATCACTGGAGATCCGGAGCCCGGCAGTCTCCTCGGCCTGGTTGGCGATTTCCTTGACAATCGTGCTGGCGTTCTCGGTGAGGGTGAGCATGTGCTCTCCTTACGCAGATTGCGTGCATGACGCCTCCACCATTGCGCGGCCACCGGGCGGATGCAAGGCGGCGTACGGCCGGTGCGCTCTCCATCACGATCTGGCAGGCTCGACCCATGAGCGAGAACGAGACACTGCGCAGCGTCGATCTCCAGCGGATCGGCGTCGCCCGTTACAAGGCCGTCAACAGTCGTGGGGGAGTGCTCCCGATCGGCAGCGGCGAGGATCCCGACTTCACCCCCGTCGAGTTGCTGCTGGCTGCAATCGCCGGCTGCAGCGCCATCGACGTGGACCTGATCACGAGCAAGCGCGCACAACCCGAGGCCTTCTCGGTCCGGGCGAGCGGTGACAAGGTGCGCGACGACGACGGCAACCACCTGACCAATCTCCGGGTCACCTTCGACATCACCTTCCCCGAGGGTGAGGACGGGGACCGGGCACGCGAGTTCCTGCCACGAGCGATCGAGCAGAGCCGCGATCGCCTGTGCACCGTCAGTCGCACCGTCGCCCTCGAATCGCCCGTGGAATTCGGCCAGGCCTGAACTCCGGCGGCCCTAAACTGCCGCCATGCCGAATCCTTCCAGCCTGCTCGACCACCCCGGGCAGGTCCCACCCCAGACCGGACGTCGCTTCGTGGTAACCGGTGCCACCGGCGGCCTCGGCATCGAACTGACCCGCGCCCTGGCCACCGCGGGCGCGGACGTGGTCATGGCCGTGCGGAACACCACCGCAGGCGAGCAGGCCGCCGAGCGGGTACGTCGTACCGGCGCCGCCGGCAGGGTCGAGGTGAGGCGGCTCGACGTCGCCGACCTCTCATCAATCCACGACTTCGCCGGTGACCTCGACCATGTCGACGTGCTGATCAACAACGCCGGGATCATGGGTGTGCCCCGGGGACAGACGGTCGACGGCTTCGAGATGCAGATCGGCACCAATCACCTCGGACACTTCGCCCTGACCAACCTGGTGCTGCCCAAGCTCACCGACCGTGTCGTGATGTTGGGCTCGCACGCCCACTGGACCGGCCGACTCGACGTCGACGACCTCGACCACGCCACGCGCCGCTATGGCGGCTATCCGGCCTATGCACAGTCGAAGCTGGCCACCCTGCTCTTCATGGGCGAGCTCCAGCGGCGGCTGACCGCTGCTGGCTCCTCGGTGCGCGCTGTGGGGGCCCACCCCGGCTACACCGCCACTGGGATCACGATGCACACCGGCAACAGTCTCTTCACCTCAATCAGCCGGCTGGGCAACCTCGTGGCCGGGATGAAGCCATGGCGTGGGGCGTTGCCCGTGCTCGCCGCTGCCACTCTCGACATCCCGGGGGACACCTATCTCGGACCGCGTGCAGTGGGTGGGTTCCTCGGCTCGCCGGCACCGGCTCGTCGCTCACGAGCGGCGAGCGATGAGAGCCTGGCTGCCGATCTGTGGCAGAGGTCCGCCTCGCTCGCCGGCGTGAATTTCCCGCTCTGAGCCAACCTGCCCTGGCTCAGCTCAGTCGCTGACCACCACGTTGGTCAGGGTGACTGGCGTGTTGGGTGCGCCGCCACCTGCCGGGTTGGAGCCGTCGTCGCCGGCCTTGCCGACCTCGAGGAGCCGCTCGACACCAGCCTCGTCAATGGTCCCGAACACGGTGTAGTCCGGCTGGAAGCCCGAGTCGTCGAAGACCAGGAAGAACTGCGAACCGTTGGTGTCCTCGCCCGAGTTGGCCATCGCGATCGTGCCCTTGGGGTAGGTCTCGTTGCCGCTCAGCTCGTCGTCGAAGCGATAGCCCGGCCCGCCCGCCGTGGTGCCTGTCGGGTCGCCGCACTGGAGGATCGCGAACCCGGGGGCGTAGCCCAGTCGCGGGCACGCGGTGTCGTCATAGAAGTCCTGCTCCGCCAAGGAGATGAACGAGTTCACCGTGCACGGAGCCTTGTCGGCATCCAGGGTGAGCGGGATGTCGCCGACCGTCGACTTGATGGTGACCGACACCTGGCCGGTGCGGCTGGGCTCGCTCGGCGGGGCCTTGATCCCGTCCTTGGCCGACTGGCCCTCCGGGGTGTAGGTGCAGGTGCCCTTCGACTCGTTGTCGCTGTTCTTGGGGTCCCCGCTGTCCCCGGTGTCATCACCACCGCAGGCAGCGAGGGAGAACAGGGTGACAGTGGCCAGCACGGCCAGGGTTCGCTTCAGCATGCGCGGCAGCCTACCGAGGCCCCGGCGCCGACCGTGCGGGTACGTCGTACCCACGGCGTCGTGGTCGGCGTCGGGGCGGTGGAGGGCCCGTGGGAACGATCTGTCGCGTCCCGCTCACTTTGGGAAGGCGCGGCGATTCAGCAGGCCTTCTCCTCGAACTCCCCGTAGGCCGCAACCTGCTTCCGCTCCTGGGCGGTGGCCTCCTCGAGGACACTGCCCATCTGATCGAGCGAGGTGGCCTTCTGCACGAAGTCGTTGAGCCAGGCCAGCCCGGCGCGGGCGTCCGCGCTCGCGTCCGAGGGCAGGAGCCGAACCAGGTCGGTGACGGCACTCTGCAGGTCCTCGATGGTCTCGGCATCGTTGGCCGCTTCGGCTGAGGTGCAGTAGGCGGCGTACTTGCCCGGCGGCACGCTCGGGCTCGCCGTCGCCGTCGTCAGGTCGCTGGGCGGAGCAGTGGGTGCGGTCGCCGAGCCACTGGGGGAGGAGCCGGACGAGGCAGCGGTGGTGCTCGACGCACCGCGGCCACTGCGGTCACCGTCATCCGTGCCGCAACCTGCGAGAGCTCCGACGGCGAGCAGGATTGCGAGACGAGCCAGGGTGGTGCGGCGCATGGGGGCTCCTTGGTGGGGGACCGGTTTGAAGCGTCGGTGGGCGTGCGATCAACCTAGGACGTGCGGGCAAGCAGGACCATCACCTCGTGGTGGTCAGTCTGCGGAAACATGTCGAAGAGCCCCGCGTCGACGATCCGGTAGTTCCCCATCGTGGTCATGTCGCGCGCCAACGTGGTCACGTTGCAGCTCGAGTAGATGACGTGTGTGGGTCCATGGTCGTCGAGCCTTCGGGCCAGGTCGGCGCCGATGCCACGACGGGGCGGATTCACCACGACCAGGTCCGGCACGGCCTCGGCGAGGAATGCGGTGGCGTCCCCGACATGCCAGTCGTGGGCGTACGTCGTGCCACCGGCCAGCCCACCGCCGAGCCCACCGGCCAGCCCGGCAGTCAGCTCCGAAGCGCTCTGCCGGGCGCTCCTGATCGCCTCGCCGGAGACCTCCACGCCGATCACGCGACGGGCACCGTGTCCGAGCGCGTGCAACGCGAATCCACCCACGCCGCAATAGAGGTCGAGGACGGTCTCGGGACGGATCTGTGAGATCCACTCGCGAGCCTGGGCATAGAGCGCGGCAGCGATGTGGGTGTTGGTCTGGAAGAAGCTCTGCGTGCGCAGCTGGAGGACCACGTCGTTGACCCGCATCGGGAGGGTGTCGTGCTCGGTCAGCACGATCTCCTCGGGACCCTCGAGGATCGCCTTGTGCTCGGGTTGCAGGTTGATCGAAACCACGCGCGCTTCGGGGACCGTGGCCCGGATGGCGTCGAGTCTCTCGGCGATCTTCGTCGCCTGACCGCGCGAGCGGAGCACGAATCGGATCATCGCCTCGCCGTCGGGGGAGTGCGTGACCAGCAGGTGCTTGAGCTCACCGGAACGGGCAGGCACGTCGTACGGCGTGAGCTCCAGGTCGGCGACGAGTTGCGGCAGGCGCTGCACGATGTCGCCGAGACGGGGCTCATAGAGACCGCACCGGGTCAGGTCGACGCCACGCTGCTGACCGTCAAGGATCCCCAGTGTCGGGGCGCCCCTGCGACCGCCCACCACGAGCTTCGCCTTGTTCCGGAATCCGGACTCGGCACCGGTCGTCGGTTCGGACCAGGGCAGCTCGGCACCGATGACTCCGGCGACCACGGCCTGCTTGCGCCGCACCTGATCGGCATACGGCTCTCCCATGTGGACGCACGAACGACACACGCCCGCATCGAAGTAGCCGCACTGCACGCGGCAACGATACGGCCGGTCGCCGCGGATCCCGCCGTTGACCGGCCGTGCGGGAGGGTCAGCCGAGTGCGCGTGCCTGGTCGAGCAGGAGCCGGAGCAGCTCGGTGACCGTGTCGGAGCGCACCCGACTGCGATCGCCCGCCAGCATCAGCCGCAGGTGGGCATCACCGCCAGGTCCACTCACCGCGACATGGACGAGACCCACGGGCTTCTCCGGCGTCCCGCCGCCCGGACCCGCGACACCGGTGGTCGAGACGCCGAAGCTGGTCCCGAGCCGCTGGCGTGCACCTCGCGCCATCGCGAGGGCGACCGGCTCGCTCACTGCGCCGTGCTGGGCGAGCATGTCGGCGCCGACGCCGAGCTGGGAGACCTTGGCGGCGTTGGAGTAGGTGACGAATCCTCCGACGAGATAGGCCGACGAGCCGGGCCGATCCGCGAGGCGGGCCGCGACCAGCCCTGCCGTGCACGACTCGGCGGTGGCGACGGTGAGCCCCTTGGCCAGGAACTCGTTGGCCAGGTCCTCGTCGAGCGGGTCGGGCGACATGTCAGCGGTCAATGTGACGTGCCCATGCGAAGCAGAAGAGACCGAAGGCGATGAAGCCTGCACCGACCAGTCCGATCACGATCGGGCCGAAGGGCTGCTCCAGGACAGTCAACAGTGCCTCGTCGAGCCCGCCTGACTTCTTGGCCTCGTGAGTTGCCGCGGCATATCCGAACAACGCCGCCACGGAGAGCACGGCGGCCCCCTTGGCGATGTAGCCGATCCGGCCGAGCCAGACATAGGCCGTTCCGACCTTGCCGTCGGTGCCGTCGGAGTCGATGTCCTTCAGGAACGTCTTCAGCACGCCTCGTCGGATCAGGTATCCGGCGACCGTCGCGATGCCAAGGGCCACCGCGCCGATGATGAGCTGGCCGAGGGGGAGATCCATCAGCTTGGCGCTCGTGGAGTCGGTGGAGTCACCTTGGGACGAGGACCGCGAGCCGACGGCCACGCGCAGCGCGCTCTGGGCGATCGCGGCATAGACCACTGCCTTGCCGAGGCTGATCAGCCGCTTCCTCAGCCGCTTGCCGCCACTGAGATTGCGGTGTCCGACCACGGTCTCCACGAGTTGCCACAGGGCGAGGAGCACCATCCCGATGCCGATCGCCCAGACCAGTGCCTTGCCGAACGGCTGCTCGGCCAGCTGCTGGATGGCACCGTTGCTGTCCGCCTTGCCCTCACGATCCCCGATGGCGAGCTGGATCGACAGCCAACCCATGACGAGATGGACCACACCGAACGCCAGGAGGCCGACCCGCGCCAGGTGATCGATGGCTTCGCTGTCGTCGACCTTGCGTGCGGCCTGGGTTCCGGGGGCTGTCATGGACGAAGCCTATAGCGGTGTGCGGTGGAGCGGATCGCACGGCGAGTGGGAATACGGTGGTGCCATGCCACTGACCGGTGCCGTGCGCACGGCTAAGAGAGCGCCCCTGCTGCAGATGGTGAAGACCGCCCTCGCCACGATCCTTGCCTGGATCGTGGCCGGTGCGCTGATCCCGGACGGACCCGCGCCGGTGTTCGCCGCCATTGCGGCAATGTTGGTGGTGCAGCCAAGCCTCAACCAGTCCCTGACCAAGGGGGTCGAGCGAAGCGTGGGCGTGATCGCGGGCGTCGTACTCGCCTCGGCGCTGGCCCTGGCGTTCGGCAGCGCGACGTGGGTGGTCCTGATCGCCACCGCCGCGGCACTCGCCCTCGCCTGGGGACTACGGATGACGATGGGTTCGGCCAACCAGGTCGCGATCAGCGCCCTGCTCGTCCTGGCCATCGGCGCCGGGACGGTTGACTATGCGCTGGCCCGGATCCTGGAGACCTTCATCGGGGCGATCATCGGCATCGTCGTGCACCTGGCGCTCGTACCTCCCGTTGCGCTGGTGCCCGCGCGTCGTGCCCTGGACAACTTCGGTGAGGAGATCGCCAGGTCACTCGAACGGCTCTCGGCCGATCTCTCCCATCCACGCTCGCCCAAGCAGCTCGAAGCCCTGATGATCGACACTCGCCGGCCCCATCGTGTGCGCGAGGAGACCTATGAGGCGCTGTCCGAGGCGGAGGACTCCCTCGCCCTCAATCCCCGCGGCAGACGACACCGCGACGAGGTTGCCGGCCTCCGTCAGACGGTCGACATCTTCGCGTTGATCGCCACCCAGGTGTTGGGGATGGCCCGCGCCTATGTCGACCAGTACGACGAGGGGGTGCACTCCGAGCTCGCCGTCCGCGGGATCGCCGAGGAGCTGCGACGCGCCGCCCATGACACCAGGCGACAGGTGCGCCTCACCTTGGCCGAGCCGTCCTCGCCATACGTCGAGGAGGCGCCCGCGCTCACCGCGCCGCTCACCCTGGGTGCTCCGTCGGGGATGCGGTGGATCCTGATCGGTTCGTTGATGGAGGACCTGCGCCGGATCCGCGAGGAGCTCGGGGCCCGCACCTGAGCTCGCCGCTGGGGCCGCGCGGCTGCCTCACACGAGACAGGTACGAGGCGGGGGAGAGGTGCACATAGGCTGGCTGGGTGCTCTACGAGGTTCTTCATGCCGCCGTTCCGCCAGTGGCCCGCGCCGTGTGGCGCCCCACGGTCGAGGGCGTGGAGAACGTCCCGATGACCGGGCCCGTGCTGCTCGCCAGCAACCACCTCAGCTTCGTCGACAGCGTGGTGATCCCGATCATCGCGCCGCGGAAGGTGGCCTTCCTCGCGAAGGCCGAATATTTCACCGGGCCCGGCCTCAAGGGCAAGCTGAGCAAGGCCTGGTTCGAGGGTCTCGGCATGGTGCCCGTGGACCGGGCCGACACCCGTGCCGCACTGAACTCACTGGACATCGCCCTGGACATCCTGGGTCGCGGGGGAGCGTTCGGCATATATCCCGAGGGGACCCGATCACGCGACGGGCGGCTCTATCGCGGTCGGACGGGCGTCGCTCAGCTCGCCCTGTCAGCCGGGGTCCCGGTGGTCCCCGTGGGGCTGGAGGGCACCGCTGACCTGCAGCCCATCGACTCGGTGCTCCCACGGCGGGCGAAGGTGACGGTGCGGTTCGGCACCCCGTTGGACTTCTCCGGCCGCTTCGAGGGAGTCGCTCCCGGACGCGCCCGCCGTGAGGCCACCGACGAGATCATGGATGCCATCCACGCGCTCACCGGCCAGGAGCGCGCCGCGTCATACAACGAACGGCCCTCCGAACCGGCAGACTGAGGTGGCATGACCTCCGAGACACGGACCTCACAGCAGCCACCCGACCACTACGACGCCTTCGCTGACGCCTACGCGAGGGCGAACGAGGACGGGCTCTTCAACCGGTGGTACGCCCGCCCGGCGGTGCTGGACCTGCTCGGTGATGTCGCAGGGCGTCGGATCCTGGATGCTGGCTGTGGTTCGGGACCCCTGCTCGCGGACCTGGGGGAGCGGGGCGCCAGCGTGGCCGGGTTCGATGGGAGCTCCGCGATGATCCGGCTGGCCCGGGAGCGGCTCGGAGACGAGGCGGACCTGCAGGTGGCCGACCTGACCCAACCGCTTCCGTATGGCGACGATGCGTTCGATGACGCGTTGGCCGTGCTGGTGCTGCACTACCTCGAGGACTGGTCGCAGCCGTTGGGGGAGTTGCGCCGAGTGCTGAAGCCCGGCGGTCGGCTGATCGTGGTGGTCAACCATCCGGTCATCCCGCCGGTGATGTACCCCGAGATCGACTACTTCTCGACCGTGCCGAACGAGGAGGAGTACGACTTCGACGGCGTCTCCGCGACCCTCACGATCTGGTATCGGTCGCTGAGCGCGATGTCGGATTCGTTCACCGCCGCGGGCCTGAGGATCGTGTCGATCAGCGAGCCGCCGGTGTCACCTGACACGCCACCCGAGCTGCTGCCGCAGAGCGAAGCAGACCCCAGGCGCTTCATCGGGTTCCTCTTCTTCACCCTCGAGGCCGTGTCCCAGACCAGTGGTGGGACGGCGGAATCCACCGTTGGTTCATAGACTGCGGTGATGGTGCTCCAACTGATCGGTGCCGGCTTGCCCCGCACCGGCACGTCCTCGCTCCGTGAGGCTCTGCGACACCTCCTGGGCGCGCCGGTCTATCACATGAGCGAGGCCTTCGCGCACCCCGAACACGCGCAGACCTGGGTGGGCGCGATCGACGGTGACACGCCTGATTGGGAGGACTTCCTGGCTGGGTACGCCGCCGGGGTCGACGCACCTTTCTCCAACTGCTGGCGCGAACTGTCCAGGGCATATCCGGACGCCCCGGTGTTGCTGTCGCACCGTGGCGATCCCGAAGTGTGGCTCCGCAGCATGGAAGCAACCGTGCTTCCGCGCACTCGCGAGATGCTCAGCAAGGGCGATGACGATCCCATGGTTCCGCTGTTCAGGGTCGTCTTCCGCGACCTCTTCACAGACATCGACGACGGGGAGCAGGCGATGGCCGGCTATCAGCGTTGGCTGGACGACGTCCGCGCCGAGGTCGCTCCGGGGCGGCTCGTCGAGTGGCAGCCGGGTGATGGCTGGGAGCCGATCTGTCGTGCGCTCCGATTGCCTGTGCCGGACCGGCCCTTTCCTCACGAGAACAGCACTGCGGACTACCGGGCCCGTCATGAGACCCGTGCCCGCAAGGACGAGCAACGGGTTGCTTCAGCGGGTTCATCGACCTCGGACGCACCCGGACGGCCGGAGGCTTCTCACTGAACCTGTCGCGACTCGTCAGTTCGCAGGCCGGCACCGAAGACCAGGGCGGGCCCACCGTTCTTGTGGACTTCACGCTGGAGCGTGAGCCCAATCTTGGAGGCAACGCGTTGTGAGGCGACGTTGGTCGGCCGGATGATCGCGACCAGATGCTCGATCCCAGCAGCGGTTGCCGCGGTCCGAACCGCTGCGGCCGCCTCGGTGGCGTATCCCTGACGCTGAAGCGGGGATCGCACGTGCCAACCGGCCTCGACGAACCACTCGTCCTCGACCTCCTGCATCGTCAGGCCGCAGTCGCCCACGAACTCCCCGGCGTGGGTCTCGATCACCCAGAGCCCGAATCCATGCTTCTCGTAGTTGCGTTGTGTCCATTCGATCCACGACGCCGGGCTCCGCGAGCCACCTAGCTTCAACGTGGCGACGTCGCGCAGGTCTGCCTCCGTCATCTGGCGAAACCGGAGTCTTTCGGTGGGGGCTGGAAGCACGTCCACACCATAGGGGAGCCAGGAGTGACGATCCGGGATGTACAGGGAGGAGGTCCCAATGAGTTATGTCAGCCAGGCGCTGGGATGTCTCGGTCGCGTGGGCACGAGCGTTGGAGGTCGCGCGAACAGGCTTGACGTCTCTCGCTGCTGGGCTCGGCGACGCGGGCGTTGATCACTTCACCGGTGCCGTCAGCGTCGAGCGAGGGCCTCGGGACAACGCACGAACAACAGGCTCACGGCCTTGTCGAGGGGAGTCCATCTCCGTGCAGAATGACATAATGTCGCTTATCGGCGATCCCCATCCGGGAGTAGAAGCGGATGAGAACTCGTCGTACACGCGCACCGCGGGGTTCCGCAGGCCACAGCGCGGACAACCCGTCGTCAGTCGAGAAGGGCAGACGGGGTCCATGTCGGCCAGGTCGCCTCGCCGATGAGCCTCCCGCGGTCATAGACCGCGATTTCGCGGAAGGGGTGCTCGGCATTGGTGTTGTCGTAGAGCGTGGTGCGGTCGGCGAGCTCACGCGCGGCCGCTACGAGCGGCCACAGGCGCTCGTAGCGAGCCCGGATCTTGTCGGTGGGCACGTCGTGGCCGCCTTGCTGTACGCGGAACGCGACGCGGGCGACTGGCAATGTCGGTGGCACGAGGATCACATGAAGGTGTACCAGGTAACCCAGGGCGGAGGCGTCGGCGACAAGGTCGACCTTGCTGGGATGGCTGAACACGGTTTCGGTGATGAATGAGGCCCGCTCCCCCATCATCGTTCGACGCATCTCGGCCGCCGCCTCGGAGGCGTCGTAGGCGTGCTCCAACTCTGTCCCGGGCCATAGTTCGGCCGCGATCAAGTCGGCGTTGACGAACGCCAAGTGCGTCTTGGGTTGAGACACCTCGGCTACGAAAGTGGATTTGCCCGCGCCGTTGGGGCCTGCAAGCAGGTGCAGGACTGGTGTTGCCACGGGTCAGTGCGTCGTCGGCTCGTGGACGATCAGGTTGCCGTGTTCATCAGCTTCGGCGTAGCCGGCCCCGGAGGCCCGGAACTTCTCGGCGAGGTTGACCGACCCGATCCGTTGTGCGATCTGCTCATCCCACGTCGCGCGGACGATGGCCTGCTCGCGCTCCTGGAGCCGATCGTAGGAACCGTCGCCTGCCAGGACCGCCTGGATGTCACGGTGGCTGAGGTTCGCGGAAGATTCGAGTTCGCGCCCAATGCGTGCCCAGTGGTCGATCTGCTGCGCGGCGCTGCGGGAGTTGAGAACCCCGCAGGACTTTGCGGCCGCGAACAGTTCGCCGTCGATTCGGGTGGGCATCGTTGTCATGCTTCGACTGTAGCGCACTGCTACACTAGGCGGAAGAGTGGCGCTGCTCACGGGCGGATGACCAAGCAACTCCCGGCCCGCTAACTCCCGTCCCTGCCAGCTGACTGCGTCTGGTCCGGAACCCCTACGAGCGCTGCCAGACCCTCACTGCAGGGTATGGCGTGCACGAAAACCTCAATGCAGTCCCTGGTGACCGTCTTCCTCTCGGCGCGAGCCCGATCTTCTCCGCAACGCGTCATGAGGCGTGACTCTCCCGGCGAATGATCGCGCGCAGTTTTTTTGATGCCGTGAGCGTGAGCCAGTCCGCGGCTTGCCTCAGCGGACTCTGTTGCGAAGCCGCGTCCATCCCTGGCGTAGTTCCGTTCGTTCCACGCAATCCACTCGGCGACTTCGGCTGTCATTGTTCGTAGTGATACCGACAAGCCGCGATGCGCAACCTCATCATCGACCACCTTGTAGATCACGGGGCTCAGGACACCTGCCGCTGGCACCACAGGCACTCATCCCAGGCCCGAGCGCTGAAGACGACCTTCACTCCATCAGCTCCCGCTCCACGCCCCTCCCGGACTCGAGTTCGTCGATGGACGCGAGCAGGCGGCGCGCGTTCTCGGGGCTCCGCAGCCGGTACGCAGTCTCCTTGAGCGACTCATAGTCGTCCCAGTGACACGATGACCGTCGGCTCGTGACCGGCCCTCGTGACACATTTCTGTACGGAGGTGGATCATGAAGACCATGAGTAGCACGGAATCTCGCGCTACGTCGCTCCGCGCTTCTGAGCAACGTTCTTTCTGCCAATCCGGCTCATCAACTCCCGCGCCTGCAAGTTGTGGTTAGTCGGCCAGCGCGAAGGATTGCGCTGTCTCCCATCTGCCGGAGGGGTGCTCCACCAAGAGCGGGCATGGCGAGCAAGCGATTGCACCTGCGTCGACGAGCGCTGATCTCGTGACATCTGGGGGCGGACTGCCTCAACACCAGGCCAACCCTGCCGATGACTTCACTCACAGTGCGATGAGTAGAAGCAACGACAGGGAGCACGTCATGTGGGACACCGCCGAGAAACCCACGCACCAGCTGTCACATGATCGACCGTGCCCGGACTGCGGCCACGCAGCCCACCGGTTCCTGTCCTGTTCCGACACCTGTGCTTGCGATCCGGAGCCTTGGCCAGGCGCGCAGCGCGAGTCGCGATCCA
Source organism: Nocardioides sp. (assembly GCA_036570405.1). Lineage (GTDB taxonomy): Bacteria > Actinomycetota > Actinomycetes > Propionibacteriales > Nocardioidaceae > Nocardioides. The sequence continues at coordinate 861 of DATCYH010000785.1, read as the reverse complement.
TCTGACCCGGCGGCTGGAGGCTCGTGGCGGTGGGTACCGCGCGGCATGGACGGACACGACGACGAAAAGCGACCAGCAACCGGGGAGAAGCGTGCTCCCATCGACATCGAGGGCGCACCGGCGGAAGAGGGTGTCTCCCCCGCCGACGCCGCTGCACGACTCGACCTAGACCCCGAGGACCAGGTCAATCGTCCCGAGCAGCCAGACGCTGACCCAGCGGAGCGACGACAGTTCGAGTGACCCGGAGTCAGCCCCGTCGCGGTGAGGTCAGCAGCGCAGTGGGTCGGAAGTGCGGCCGGCGATCTGCGTCTTCCTTGTTCGCGCGGATGAACTCGAAGCTCGACGCAGTCACCAGCACCCAGTCCGCCGGACCCGTCTGCTGTCCCAGCAACGGCTCATCAAGGTCGGTATAGGCGGCCAGCAAGGACTCTGCGCACTCAAGGTGGGATGCCGGGAAGTGGAAGGCCATCCGGTCCAGCTCCTGGGGCGAACCCAGGAAGGCGAGCGGGCGACCCAGGGCGGCCCCGCACACCCCGCAGACCCGACTCAGAGCGCACTGGGTGACCCGACGCTTGTCGAGGTGCTGCGCCGACGGCGCGGCCCCCTCCGGCCGGTCGCCATAGCCCACGTCGGTGCCCGCCGCGAACGGAACAGGCACGAAGAGCTCGGGGTCTTCAGGGAGATCGGCAAACGCTCGTGGCGCGGCGTCCATCAGTCGTGGCTCCGCTCACGAGGACTGCGGGACCATCCCCCGAGCTCGGCACGCCGCGACTGCCGCTCGTCGTCGGACCTCCGCTTGCGGTCGGCCGGCGGGGTGGGCGGCTCGGGTTGATCGCTGCTCGACATCTTGTTCGGGAGCGA
>DATCYH010000784.1:0-8357 GCA_036570405.1 Nocardioides sp. | reverse complement strand
CAGTGAGCATCTCCTGAGCCGCTCGCACCAGTAGAGTCGCCTGCCATGGCGATCTTCGCGAACCCGGTCCGCGTCCTGGGGTCGAAGGACCTGGAGGCGTTCTGCGAGTTCGTCGCCCGCGAGCCGGTGGTGAACTGCTTCGTCGACTACCGCGCCCGGACCACGCGCCTCGAGCCGCGCTGGCTCGGGGGTCAGGTGGTCGGGATCTATCGCGACGGCCAGCTGGACGGTGCGATGCACATCGGTGCCAACCTGGTGCCGATCGGGATCCGGCTCGAGGACATCGGGCTGTTCGTGGAGCCGGCCCTTCGCCACCGGCACACGGTCTCGACGTTCGTCGGCCCCTCGCGGCAGGTCGAGGCGATCTGGGACGAGGTGGCCCCCCAGTGGTCTCCGGCACGCGAGGTCCGCCGCGGACAGTGGCACATGGAGATCGCCGGCCCGCCGGCCGTGCCGGGCCATCCCGGCGTACGACGTACCGAGGTCTCCGACTTCGACTCGGTCTATCCGGCCTGCGTGGCGATGTACACCGAGGAGGTCGGCCTCTCGCCCGAGTACGGCGGTGGCGCCGAGCTCTACCGGACCAGGGTGCGCCAGCTGATCGCTCGCGGCTGGCAGTTCGCGATCCTCGACGGCGACCGGACGATCTTCAAGGCCGAGGTCGCGTGTGCCTCACCGCATGCCGCGCAGATCCAAGGTGTGTACGTCGTACCCGATCGTCGGGGCGAGGGCCTGGCCACGTCCGGGATGGCCGCGGTCGTGGAGATCGTGCTCGCGGAGATCGCGCCGGTGGTGTCGCTCTACGTCAACGAGCACAACGTGTCGGCCCAGAAGGCCTACCTGAAGGCAGGCTTCGAGACCACGGCCGAGTTCACCACGATCATGTTCTGAATCACCGCGTGGACCGGCCAGTAGGCTCGGCGGCGTGAACATCCCCAAGGACATCCTCGGTCTGGCCGGCCTCTTCGCCGCCTCCGGCACCATCCACTTGGTCAAGCCGGAGGTCTTCGAGCCGATCGTGCCGGAGATCATCCCCGCGCACCGCCAGGTCGTGGTCTGGTCCGGCGTCGCCGAGCTGGCCTGTGCCGCCGGCCTCCTGCACCCCCGCACGCGGAGCCTCGCCGGGTGGGCGAGTGCGGCGCTGCTGCTGGCGGTCTACCCAGCCAACTTCAAGATGGCCGCCGATGTGCAGAAGGGGCGCAACACCGCGCTCAAGGCCGGCACCATCGCCCGCCTGCCGGTGCAGATCCCGATGATCCGCTCGGCACTCAAGGCCGCCCGCCAGTCCTGACCGGCTTGCCGGACGTCAGGGCTGCCAGAGCACCTCGAAGCGCTCCAGCACGACGGGGAACTCGTCGGTGACCTCGTGACCGAATCCGGCAAAGAACGTGCGATGAGCCTCACGCCAGTGGTCGAGGGACAGATTCCCCTCGCCCTCCAGCCTGGCGTGCTCCCCGTCGACCTCGCCGAACGGCAGGGTCTCGACTCCAGTGGTCTGGATCAACACCCGCGGATTCCCGGCACCGTCGGTGACGATCGAGAGGCTCCCCACAGTGGGGAGCTGCTCGTCCTCGGCCTGATAGTCGGCCAGCGCTCCTGCGGTCGCGGTCTTGCGTCCGTCGAGGACGAGGCCGACGAGCTCATCGGCCAGCTCCGGGCTGTCGCCGAAGGCCCAGGCAGGAGGACGAAGCGACTCGCTCGCGTTCGGACCCGTGTAGGCGCGCAGCCGGTTCAGGTTGGCGCGCACCTTGGCGTCGGCCCAGAAGCGTTCGATCGCGTCGTCTTCGGTCATGGCTGAACCCTAGGGCCTGGTCCCCACGACGCAGCCGGGGTGGGAGGGCGTCGCCGGAGGAAACCCGAATGAGGATTGACGGTCGTGGCGGATAACCTTGCGCGCATGACTGAGTCCACCGGGAACGCTCGCACCCGCGGCACCGCTCGCGTCCTGCGCATGTCCAACCTGTTCGCCCGCACCCTGCGCGATGACCCGAGTGACGCCGAGGTTCCGAGCCACCGGCTCCTGGTCCGCGCCGGTTACATCCGCCGCGCGGCGCCGGGCATCTACACCTGGCTGCCGTTGGGCCTGCGGGTGTTCCGCAAGGTGGAGGCGATCATTCGCGACGAGATGGACGCGATGGGTGCCCAGGAGCTCCAGTTCCCGGCACTCCTGCCCCGCGAGCCCTACGAGGCGACCAACCGCTGGACCGAGTACGGCGACGGCCTCTTCCGGCTCAAGGACCGCAAGGGAGCCGACTACCTGCTCGGCCCCACCCACGAGGAGATGTTCACCCTGGTGGTGAAGGACCTCTACTCGTCCTACAAGGACCTGCCGGTCTGGCTCTACCAGATCCAGACGAAGTACCGCGACGAGGCGCGGCCACGCGCGGGCCTGATGCGCGGGCGCGAGTTCACGATGAAGGACTCCTACTCCTTCGACACCACCGATGAGGGACTCGACAGGTCCTATGCCGCCCACCGCGAGGCCTACATCAAGACCTTCGACCGGCTCGGCTTCGACTACGTGATCGTCAAGGCGACCAGCGGCGCGATGGGCGGCTCACGCAGTGAGGAGTTCCTGGCGCGCTCCGCTGTCGGCGAGGACACCTTCGTGCAGTGCACCACCTGCGACTACGCCGCGAACGTCGAGGCCGTGGCGGTGCCGAGCCCTGCCGCGGTGGCGTACGACGGTGTCCCGGCAGCCCACGCGGAGCAGACTCCCGACACCCCCACCATCGAGAGCCTCGTCGCGCACCTGAACCAGGCATTCCCCCGCGAGGACCGCGCCTGGACGGCGGGCGACACCTTGAAGAACGTCATGGTGATGCTCAAGCGCCCCGACGGCACCCGCGAGCCGCTCGCAATCGGCATACCGGGCGATCGGGAGGTCGACCAGAAGCGCCTCGAGGGGCAGCTGGAGCCGATCGAGGTCGAGCCGATGGACGAGACCGAGTTCCGCAAGCACCCCGCACTGGTCAAGGGCTACATCGGCCCCGGCGTGCTGGGAGAGGAGTCCGCGACCCAGATCCGCTACCTGCTCGACCCCCGGGTCAGCGAGGGCACCCGTTGGGTGACCGGTGCGGACGTGGCGGGCCAGCACGTGATCGACCTGGTCGCCGGACGGGACTTCGCCGGCGACGGCACGATCGAGGCAGCCGAGGTCCGCGACGGCGACGCCTGCCCCAACTGTGCTGTCGGGGACGGCCACGGCACGCTCGAGACGGCCCGTGGGATCGAGATGGGCCACATCTTCCAGCTCGGTCGAAAGTATGCCGAGGCGCTCGACCTCAAGGTGCTCGACGAGAACGGCAAGCTGGTCACTGTCACGATGGGCTCCTACGGCATCGGTGTCTCGCGCGCCGTACCGGTGATCGCCGAGGACAACCATGACGACGTCGGCCTGATCTGGCCCCGCGAGGTGGCCCCGGCCGACATCCACCTGGTCGCCACCGGCAAGGACCCGGACATCTACGCCGCCGCCGAGCGGATCGCCGCCGAGTTGGCCCGGGCCGGCGTGGAGGTCATCTTCGACGACCGTCCCACGAAGGTCAGCCCCGGCGTGAAGTTCAAGGACGCCGAGCTGATCGGTGTGCCGACGATCGTGGTCGTCGGCCGCGGCCTTGCCGAGGACGGCACCATCGAGGTCAAGGACCGTCGTACAGGGGAGCGGGAGAGCGTCGCCCTCGGCGACATCGTCCGGCACCTGACCGACCTGGTCCGCGGCTGATTCGTGGACGCCGCCCAGTTCGGCGTGGCGGTCGTCCTGGTCGTCGTGTGCATCGGGGTCGTCCTGGTGATGAGGTCGCCCGGTCTTGCGGACGGCTCGCCGCGCACCCGTGCCTCACTACGTGACGGCTTGCGCCGCCTCGGCGCGGAGCAGGGCTGGTCCTTCGCCGAGGGTGAGGAGGCGAAGGTTCGCACGTATGACGAGCGGCTGGGCGCTGAGCGGGTGGTGGCGGGGGAGTGCGACCTCGTCGTGCAGGGCCGGGCAGGGGAGTTCGTTGCCGAGTCGTGGACGACTCGCACGCGCACCCTCGGCTCACCGCTGACCTTTCGCACACACCAGCAGGTGATCAGGTTTCCCTGCGCCGGGACCCCGGAGTTCATCGTCCGCTCGCTGCCGAGCCGGCACGAGCTGCGCTACTTCCCGGCGCTGTTCAAGGGACGCTCGGGCTTCGTGAACTTCCACACCCAGATGCTGGTCGGGGGTGAGTTCGCAGACGTGCAGGACCGGATCGCGCCATTCGTCGAGGCGATCCATGCCAGTCGGCTCTGGGTGATCGGGCTCGAGGACGAGCTGGTCCTGATGTCCACCCGGGAGGTCGATGCAGTGCAGTTCCAGCAGCGTCTCGCCCTGGGGCGCGCGATCACCGAGACGCTGGGCCCCTGACGACGACCACCACGTGCGCGCCGCCCGCCCTCACGCTGCCGGGGACACGGTGTGGGGCAGGTCCCGCGACCACCAGCGCAGCGCGACGGTGGCGGACCTGTTCACCGAGGCGGGCCTGGACCACGGCACCGACCTGTTGCAGGCCTATCGCGAGTTCTGGGAACCGCGCACGCTCACCGATCCCCAGGTGGTGCCGTTGTTCACGCGGTTGCGCGGGGCCGGGATCAGGGTCGGCGTGCTGTCCAACACGATCTGGCCGCGTGCCTGGCACGAGGAGTTCTTCCGGCGTGACGGTGTCGACCACCTGATCGACGCCGGACGTCTACACGAGCGAGATCCCGTGGACCAAGCCGTCGCCGGACGCGGTTGCCGGCGAGCTGGTCGAGGGCGGCGACATCGTCGCCGCTTGGAACGCCTGATCCTGTCGCCGGGCCAGCAAGGAACTTTTGCAGGTTTGTGCAGTGCAAGAACCTGCAGTCACCAAGAGGTGGGAATTGCAAAGGTTGTAGGGGAGGATCGTCTTGGCGGTGTTCACATCCTGGTGGACACACCGGCGTCGGGGCAGATCTCGGGGCTTCCCCGGCGCCGGTTCACCGCCCAACGTTCTCGGCGGCCGAAGGCCCTCATCCTGTGGATGGGGGCCTTCGACCGTCTCGGTACCCTCAGGTTCTGATGCCCGGAAGGTCCTCGGCGGTCCCGCCAAAGCGCATCTCGCGGCGCGCAGCATCGATCATGGCAGTGATCGCCCACCGGCGTTGTGCGCCCACGGCGCGACCGACCAGGTCCGCATAGGTCTCGGTGCAGGCGTGCTCGACCTCGATCGCGATGGCGCTCACCTCGGCCGGGGTGCTGGCCTCGTTGAGGAGCTCGTAGGCGACCTCGGACGCGACCGGGACCTCATCTGCATCGCGCAGCCAGCGGACCAGCTGGTCGCGACGGCTGCGGTGGATGACGTAGGTCTCCCCGATCCGCTTGCTCAGGGAGGGCTGGGCGCTCGACGAGGTCTGGCCACCGAGCACGCCGTAGAGCCACACCGCCGCGTGCTCGGCGGCCAGCGTGGACTGGAGCCCCTCGACCGCGGCGCTCATGCCTGACCGCTCGGGGGCGCAGGGAGGTCGGCGACCCGTTGGACGCCACCGGCAGCCATCGCCGCCAGGGCGCGCGCGAGCTGGCCACTCGAGACCTCGCCGGCCAGGCGTGCCAGCTCGGCGGAGAGCTTCCCCTCGCTGGTCACCACCTGCTTCCAGGCGAGCGCAGCCTTCGACGAGATCCGCGGCGGTGCTGACTCCTCGGGGGTCCCGGCTTCGTTGCCGGTGTCGAGGAGCTCCAGGTGGGACCCGTGCATCCGGGTCAGGGGAGTGAACGCGTCCGAGAGGCCGATGTGCTTGCCGGTCACCGCAGTGAGCAGCGAATCTGCCGCCAGGATCGCCGCCACGGCGGCCCTCACCTGCTCGGCATCGGGAGGAGTCGACGGCCCGGCAGCGGGCAGATCGGCGGCCCCGCGATCAGGGCCCCACTCGCATCCGGCCAGCGCCAGCAGGGGAGCGGCAGCCAACGTCGTACGACGAAGCACGGGCAGGGAACGGTGCGGCACGCGCAGACTCTAACGCCCATGGGTGGCGCTGAGGTTTCTGCCGCTATGGTTGAGCCCCACAACAGCACAAAGGAGGTCGCCCATGAGCAGCGCCAAGTCTGACGCCACCAGGGATCGCATCGAAGCGGAACTCACCGACCCCCTGGCCGCACTGGGTCTGGATGTCGAGGCAGTCGAGATAACTCCTGCCGGGAAGCGGCGCGTGCTGCGCGTCGCGGTCGACAAGGACGGTGGCGTCAACCTCGACGACGTCGCCGAGGCGACACGCGAGATCGAGCGCGTGCTCGATGAGGAGTCCGACGTGATGGGGGAGCACCCCTACACGCTCGAGGTCACCTCGCGCGGCGTGGACCGTCCGCTCACCCTGCCTCGACACTGGAGGCGCAACACCGATCGGCTGGTGAAGATCAGCTTGGTCGAGGGTGGCGAGGTCGAAGGGCGCATCACCGGCTCCGGTGAGGCCTCGGCCGAGCTGCTCGTCGATGGGGAGACGCGCGAAGTTGCCTACGCCGACGTGGCCAAGGCAAAGGTACAAATCGAGTTCAACCGAAAGAACAAGGACGCCTGATGGACATCGACATGAACATTCTCCGCATGCTGGAGAAGGAGAAGGAGATCAAGTTCTCCGTCCTCGTCGACGCCATCGAGCAGGCGCTCCTGACGGCGTACCACAAGAGCCCGGGCGCCCAGCCGCGCGCGCGGGTCGAGTTGAACCAGAAGACCGGTCACGTCTCGGTGCTCGCAGCCGAGGTGGACGAGGAGGGCAACCTGCTCGCGGAGTACGACGACACCCCGGCCGGCTTCGGACGGATCGCGGCCACCACGGCGAAGCAGATCATGCTCCAGCGCCTGCGCGACGCCGAGGACGAGGTGAGGTTCGGTGAGTTCTCCGGCAAGGAGGGCGACATCATCTCCGGAATCATCCAGCAGGGTCGCAACCCCGACGACGTGATGGTCGACCTCGGGAAGCTCGAGGCGATCCTGCCGCTCGGCGAGCGGGTCCCCGGGGAGAGCTACCAGCACGGTGCACGCATCAAGTGCATGGTGGTCTCGGTCCGCAAGGGCATGCGCGGCCCGCAGATCACGCTGTCGCGCACCCACCCGAACCTGGTCCGCAAACTCTTCGCCCTCGAGGTCCCCGAGATCGCGGACGGGACGGTCGAGATCGCCGCGATCGCCCGCGAGGCCGGTCACCGCACCAAGATCGCCGTCCACTCCAAGGTCGCCGGAGTGAACGCCAAGGGTGCCTGCATCGGTCCGATGGGGCAGCGCGTGCGCAACATCATGTCCGAGCTGCACGGCGAGAAGATCGACATCGTCGACTGGTCCGAGGACCCGGCCGAGCTCGTCGCCGCCGCGCTCTCCCCGGCACGGGTGAGCTCGGTCCAGATCGTCTCGCTCGCCGAGCGTTCGGCACGGGTGATCGTGCCCGACTTCCAGCTCTCCCTGGCGATCGGCAAGGAAGGGCAGAACGCTCGCCTGGCCGCCCGCCTCACCGGATGGCGCATCGACATCCGTTCCGACGAGGCACCGATCGCCTGAACCATCCTCGCGGCGCGGGATCGTCACACGGGTCACAACCCGGTTCGATCCTGCGCCCGGATGGGGCTAGACTCTGCTCTGGTGGTTCTCACAACTGACACATCGACGCGCCCGGGCCCTGTCCGGACCTGCATTGGTTGTCGGGTGAGAGCCATCAAGGCTGAGTTGATGCGGGTTGTCGCCGGCTCGGAGGACCACGGGTTGACCGTGGTGCCCGACCCTGACGGCACAGCCCCCGGCCGGGGAGCGCACCTGCACCCCACGGTCGACTGCTTCGAACTGGCACAGCGCAGACGTGCTTTCCCGCGAGCCCTCAGGCTCACCGGAGGCGCAGATGTGCAAGCAGTTCGGGACTGGATCGACAAGACCACAGACCAACACCGTGAATGACCGACCAGGAACTGGAGCAGCAGCTCATGAGCACTCGATGAGTACTTCCCGATGAGTTTGCACAACCACTAACGGCCGCGCAGCACCTCCCTGCTACCTGCAGGACGGGGCGTGGCCAGAAGGAGAAACGTGGCCAAGCCCCGAGTACACGAACTCGCCAAGGAATTCGGCGTCGAGAGCAAGATTGTTCTCGAGAAGCTGAAGGAGATGGGCGAGTTCGTCAAGTCCGCATCGTCGACCGTGGAACCCCCGGTCGCGAACCGGCTGAAGAAGGAGTACGGCGAGCAGCTCAAGGCATCCGCCGGAGCCGCTCCCGCAGCCGAAGCACCCGCACCGGCAGCCGCCAAGTCGGCAACGCCGAAGCCGGCTGCCAAGACGACTGCCGCCAAGCCGGCTGCAGCCCCCGCCGAGGCACCCGCTGCCGAAGCACCGGTCAAGGCCGCC
>DATCYH010000783.1:0-1889 GCA_036570405.1 Nocardioides sp. | reverse complement strand
GATCGTCGGGATGCTGGCGCGGATCCGTCCGTCGTCGGTGATGCTCGTGCCGTCCAGCGGCACGTTGAGGTCGGATCGGACGAGGATGCGCTTGCCGCTGAGGCTACCGCCGAGTGCGGACGCGAGCGAGTCGATGCCTGCCATGACTTCCTTGTTCTTGGGGTGCGGTCTGGATCGTGTGCGGGGAGTCAGAGCGTGGATCCGACGTGGTCGATCAGGTCGACCAGTCGATTGCTGTAGCCCCATTCGTTGTCATACCAACCGACCACCTTGACCTGATTGCCGATCACCTTGGTCAACGGAGAGTCGAAGATGCATGACGACGGATCCGTGACGATATCGGACGAGACGATCGGGTCGGTGGAGTACTTCACGAAACGGGAGAACGCGCCCTGCGCGGCCTCCTCGAACAGGGCGTTGATCTCCTCGACCGTGGTGTCGCGCGAGGCCTCGAAGGTGAGGTCGGTGACCGAACCCGTGGGCACCGGCACCCGCAACGCATAGCCGTCCAGCTTGCCCTTCAGCTCGGGCAGGACGATGCCCAACGCCTTCGCCGCCCCGGTCGAGGTCGGCACCACGTTGAGGGCTGCGGCACGGGCACGTCGCAGGTCCTTGTGGATGTTGTCCTGGAGGTTCTGGTCGGCGGTGTAGGCGTGGATGGTGGTCATCAAGCCACGATCGATGCCGATGCCGTCGTTGAGGATCTTCGCCATCGGGGCCAGGCAATTCGTCGTGCAGGACGCGTTCGAGATCACGGTGTGTGCCGAGGCGTCGTACGTCGTGTGGTTGACGCCCATCACCAGCGTGACGTCCTCGTTGGTCGCCGGCGCGGAGATGATCACCTTGCGGGCGCCACCCTTGTCGACGTGGGCCCGGGCCTTGTCGCCGTCGGTGAAGAAGCCTGTCGACTCGACCACCACGTCGATACCCTCGTCACCCCACCCGATGTTGGCGGGATCGCGCTCGGCGAAGGCCCTGATCCGGCTCTCCCCCACGCTGATCGCACCCTCGCTGGAACTGACCTCCGCGTCGAGCCTGCCCAAGATGGTGTCGAACTTGAGGAGGTGGGCAAGCGAAGCGTTGTCGGTCAGGTCATTCACCGCAACCACCTCGATGTCGGCACCCGAGGCACGCACCGCCCGATAGAAGTTGCGACCGATCCGGCCGAATCCGTTGATTCCTACTCGAACTGTCACGTGGTGCCACTCCCTGTCGGTTGCGGGTGGACTATCCGGTTCCACACGAGACTAGCCGCTGCGCCGATGACGCACGTCACACAAGGAGGCTCAGGATTCCTCGACCAGCATGTCGGGGGTCAGCGAGGACTCCGTGTCCGGGATGCCGAGCTCCTCGGCACGTTTGTCGGCCATCGCGAGCAGGCGACGGATCCGGCCGGCGATCGCGTCCTTGGTCAGTACGGGCTCGTGGAGCTGGCCGAGCTCCTCGAGGGAGGCCTGCTTGTGCTCGAGCCGCAGGTGACCGGCCAGCTGCAGGTGATCGGGAACCTCGTCACCGAGGATCTCCAGGGCCCGCTCCACGCGAGCGCCGGCAGCGACTGCCGCGCGCGCCGAGCGACGCAGGTTGGCGTCGTCGAAGTTGGCCAGACGGTTGGCGGTGGCGCGCACCTCGCGGCGCATCCGGCGTTCCTCCCAGGCCATCAGCGATTCGTGAGCACCGAGCCTGGTGAGCAGGGCCCCGATCGCGTCGCCGTCGCGGATCACCACCCGATCCACGCCACGCACCTCACGGGCCTTGGCCTGGATGCCGAGACGGCGGGCGACGCCAACCAGGGCCAGCGCTGCCTCGGGACCCGGACAGGTGACCTCGAGTGCGGAGGAGCGTCCGGGCTCGGTCAGCGACCCGTGCGCCAGGAACGCGCCACGCCACGC
>DATCYH010000782.1:0-2681 GCA_036570405.1 Nocardioides sp. | reverse complement strand
CCTCGTCGCGCTGGTAGTGGTGTCCGAGGATGAAGAGCCGGTCGCCGAGGGTGGCCTTGGCGGCGGCGATGCGTCGCTCGAGGTCTTCGGGGTCGGCGTTGGCGTAGCGCTCGTCGAGCGGTTGCTGGAGCCTCAACATTTTGTGGGTGCCCTCCACTTGGAGGTTCCGGTTGTGGACGGCGGGGACAGCCCGGTCGCCTCTCCCGCGGGGATGTCGTCCCCGGAACTTTGATATGACGCCGGATACCGGGCCGACGTTGACCGCAGCGTACCGCGTCCTCCAGCGAGCGTCGCGCTCCACGGGTCGGAACCGTCAGCCGCCTACGATCCCCACGGATGGCGGTGCATGACGACCTGGAGGTGTCTGCCGCGCTCGAAGGCATGCGTCCAGGTGCGATCGACGCTGCGCTCGTTGCGTTGAGCCTGGCGTGCGCCGGCATCTACCTGGTCAAGGGCGTCGGGTTCGTGCTCGACGACTGGTACTGGCTGCGCAACGCCGCGCTCGATGGGGCATGGCACGCGGCCGGATCGACCGGCGGCGACCGGCCAGTGGGGGCGCTCGTCTACATAGCGCTCTTCGGCGGCATCGGGATGCACCCCGGGGTCATCGTGACGGTGTTGGCCTTGGTGAACGGGGCGACCGCTGTGCTCCTGCGCCGATTGTTCGTCCGGCTGTTCTCGCCATCGGTGGGGCTGGTGGCCGCAGGACTCTGGCTCGTGCTCCCGCTGCGGACGTCGCTGGAGATCTGGATGTCCACCGGCACCGCGGCCTTGGCTCAGCTCCTCGCCGTCGGGGGCTTGCTGCTGCTCGCGGCCAAGGAAATCTCGTGGCGACGCGCCGCCATCGCGCTCGGTCTCATCGTGCTGGGCGTGCTCAGCTACGAGTCTGTCGGCGTGCTCGCGATCCCGGTGGCGCTCGCGATTCGGTGGGCGATGTCGCGGCGGGTCGAGCTGCGGCTGATGAGTGCAATCGTCGTGGTGCCCGCGGTGGCGCTGGGCTGGGCGTTCACCCACCGATTGGGAGGACGCCACGCGATCGGAGGCATCCGCAACCCGGTGCCCGTGCTCGATGCCAACTTCGGTGCCGGGATCGCGCCCGGAGAGGTGCTCGCTGCTGTCACCCTCTGCGCAGCGGTCGTCGGCAGCGTCGTCGTCGCGCGCGCAGCCTTGCGCGACGGGAAGATCCGGCCTGCCGCCGCAGCTCTCGCCATCGGCTGGGTCATCGCAGTCGGTGGGGTCGCTCCCTACCTCACGTACTTCTACTCGCCGTACGGCGCCGGCGACCGGCTCAACATGCTCTCCGCGTTCGGCGCTGTGCTCGTGTGGGCCGGGCTCTTCGTTACACTCGCCCATTGGCGACCACAAGTGGCATATGCCGCGCTGACGGTCCTGGTGGTGCTCGGGCTCGGCGCCCGGCTCGACCGATCCGAGCACTGGAGCAGAGCCGGCCTCGACGGAGGCCGCGTCGTGGCCGACATCGTCGCCGAGCACCCGGAGCCCGATCGCCCGATAATGGTGGGGCCAGAGCGGATCATCGTCGAGAACGTCGCGACGTTCTACGACCACTCGAACATCGATGCAGCGCTCCAGCTCGCCTATGGAACGCGCGCTGTCACCGGCGTGCTGTCGTACTCCGAGGAGGAGTTCGAGAGCATGGACCCTGATGAGTTCATCCTCTACGACCAACGCCCGCTCAGCACCCTCGACGAGCTAGCTGATCGGTAGCTGGAAGACGAGCGGTGAAAGGCCTGCCCGGTGGGCGACTCCACCGCCGGGTGAGCACGAGCGGGAAACGGCACCCGTATCCTCCGAGGCATGGTGCAGCGGCCCCCGGCGGGGACCATCCCTGATCATCCCGGGTCCTACCAGTTCAAGGACCGCGACGGGCGCGTCATCTACGTCGGCAAGGCGAGCTCGCTGCGCCAGCGTCTATCGAACTACTTCGTGAAGGCGTCGTCGCTGCCGCCCCGCACCGCGCAGATGGTGGCCGCAGCAGAGACCGTCGAGTGGATCCAGGTCCGCAACGACGTCGAAGCGCTGATGCTCGAGAACACGCTGATCAAGCAGCACCAGCCGCGCTTCAACGTCCGGCTCCGCGACGACAAGAGCTACCCGTTCCTCGCGGTCACGATGGACGACGAGTGGCTCCGCCCCATGGTGATGCGCGGCCGCAAGCGCAAGGGCGTCCGCTACTTCGGGCCCTACGGCCACGCCTACGCCATCCGCGAGACCCTCGACCTGCTCCTGCGCACGTTCCCGCTGCGCACCTGCTCCGACAGCAAGTTCCGCACCCACGAGCGCCTCGGCCGGCCGTGCCTGCTGTTCCACATCGAGAAGTGCTCGGGGCCGTGCGTCGGTGCGGTGTCGAAGGAGGACTACGACGCCCACGTGCAAGCTCTGCTCGACTTCCTCGACGGCGATACCGAAGCCGTCGTGAAGGACCTCGAGGTGCGCATGAAGGAGGCGGCTTCCGAGCTCGAGTTCGAGCAGGCGGCGCGCCTGCGCGACCGCCTGAGCAGCGTCCAGAAGGCCATCGAGAAGCAGCAGATGGTGGCCGAGCGATCCGAGGACTTCGACGTGCTCGGCATCGCCGACGACGAGCTCGAGGCCGCGGTCCAGTTCTTCTTCGTGCGCAAGGGCCGCGTGGTCGGCCGCAAGGGCTTCATCATCGACAAGGTGGA
>DATCYH010000781.1:0-4329 GCA_036570405.1 Nocardioides sp. | reverse complement strand
CCGGATACTCGCGTTGCATCATGAGCAATACGCCGTTGCCGCCCGGACCGTCCACCTTCGTGGCGTCCCTTCCAATCGCGACCACAAACTCGCCTGCCTTCTTGGTGTGGCACGTCATCCACAATTCGGGAACGGACCATTCGATCACCAACCCGTGGGTCGGGCCAGCGGCAACTTCCTTGCATCCCCACCCACTCAAGATGAAGCGCCCCAGGTTCTCGGCCGTTCCTATACGGGGTGCGGCTCTCGGTTGAGAGCAGCGTAGTGGGCTTGCTCGTATTCGACTGGCGGGACGTTGCCCAGGGTCGAGTGGAGCCTTCGGTTGTTGTACCAATCAACCCAGCCGGCGGTGGCGTATTCGACGTCGGCGATGGTCTTGTAGGGGCTGTCGTGGAAGACGGTGGTGCGGATGCACTCGGCCTTGTAGAGGCCGTTGATGGACTCCATCAGCGCGTTGTCGTAGGCATCACCAACCGTCCCGATCGAGGGCCGGGTCTCCTCCAATGCGAGGTGCTCGGTCAGCCGCAGGGACGTGTATTGACCAGGTTCAACCAGTCGATGCAACACCGGCTTGTTGAAGCAACAGTAGATGCTCGTTGAACGCCTCAGCGGGGGTCTTCCAGCCCAGGCTCTTGCGGGGCCTGGTGTTGAGGGCGTGGGCGACGGCCTCGATCTCCTCGGCCGACCAGCACGACAGGTCCGTGCCCTTCGGGAAGTACTGACGTAGCAGCCCGTTGGTGTTCTCGTTCGTTCCGCGCTGCCACGGCGACTGCGGGTCCGCGAAGAAGACCGGGATCCCGGTCTCGACAGTGAACTTCGCGTGTGCTGACATCTCCTTGCCGCGGTCCCAGGTCACCGACCTCGCCAGCTGGGCCGGCAGCGTCGACATGGTGTTCGCCAGCGCGTTCTTCATCGTGATCGCGCCATAGCCAGCCAGCGCGGGGCCGTTCCTGGGTGTCTCCTTGTGCCGGTAGCCCTCCTCGCGTGGAAGATGGACCAGCATCGTGAACCTGGTCGTGCGGTCCACGACCGTGCCGATCGCTGATCGCTCCAGTCCGATCAGCAGGTCGCCTTCCCAGTGGCCGGGAACGGCGCGGTCCTCGGCGTCTGCTGGGCGTTCGCTGATCAGCGTCCCGGGCGTGACGTGGGCCCAGGTCTTGCGGCGCGATCGTTCCCGCGGCGCCCGCAGCGCGCGGCCGGTGCGCAGGCACCAGACCAGCTCGCGCTTCAACGCACCGCGACCCTCGATGTAGAGCGACTGGTAGATCGCCTCGTGGCTGATGCGCATGGACTCATCATCAGGGAAGTCGACCTTCAGCCGGTTGCTGATCTGCTCCGGGCTCCACGCCGTCGACCAGCCGCGATGCCTGCGGTGCGGCTTGTTGATGCCGGTGAATCGTGGCGGCTCCGGACCACGGATGACCTTGCCGTCCGGCGTCTTGATCTGTTCCGCCAGCCGCTCCTGGACGTAGGCGTGTAAGCGCGGATTCGTGACCAGCTTGGCTGCCTTGGGGCGTTTGGCGGCCATGTCGGCCTTCCACTGCGCGACCGAAGCTCGGTACTCGAGTTTCCCGCCACGCGTGGAGGCATTGCGGCGCAGCTCGCGCGACACCGTTCCGGGATCGCGGCCGATGGCGCGAGCGATCTCGCGTACGCCCTTGTCTTGCGCGCGGAGCAGCGCGATCTCCTCACGCTCAGCAAACGACAGGTAGCGGCCTGTTGGCTCGAACTTCAGGTCGAAGGGCGGCATGCCGCCAGCGTTGCGGAACCACCGCTGACCAACCGCTTGCGCCACGCCGACCACCGCAGCGGCTTCGATGGGCAGTAGCCCATTGGTGATCTCGACCCAGAATGCGGTCTCGACGTGACGCTGAAACTTCGGATGACCGGGCGACCGGAGCTTCGGCCGGATCGCTCGATCTGCTGCCTGCTGACGACGCACCACTCAACACCTCCTGTACGGGGTGTTGCGACGACCGATTGATTTCGCCTTGAGACCCCGCATCCGAGTGATGGATCAGCTCACCGGGCTCGGTGGGATGTCCTTCGCGGTCGCGCTGCCACAACGCCATCCGCAGCGGGATCATCACCAGGTCGGTCTGCTTGGTCGTCGCGGCGTGCCAGGCCACGATCCGTTGGGCGTACACGTCGACGATGAACGCGACGTAGGTGAACCCGGCCCACGTGCGGACGTAGGTGAAGTCCGTGACCCAGGTTCGGTTGGGTGCCGCAGCGGTGAAGTCGCGATCCAGCAGGTCGCCGGCCCGGGTCCCGTCCTTGGCCGGGATCGTGGTCCGAACACCCTTGTCACGCCGAACCCCGGACAGCCCGAGCGTGCGCATCGCCCGGTCAACTGAGCCAGCAGACGCCTCGGGCATCGCTGTGCGGCGCAGATAGGCAGTCATCTTCCGGCGCCCGTAGAGCCCCTCAGGGCTGAGCCTGCGCACCAGGACGCTGTCGCTGCCGATCTTGCTCGTCCAGGCGATCTCACGCACGGCGTCGACGACGTGGGCATCGGTGATGGTCCGGGCCGCCACCCTGCGTCCGGTGTGCTTCCAGGCCCGGTAGGTCCGCGCGGCGATCTGACAGCCCTGCTCGCGCAGTACCCGGCAGATCGACTCGACCGCGTGGCCCTCGGCTCTCATGGTGTCGATGAACCCCATGATCAGCGGTTGCGGGGGTCGAGTTCCCCGGCGAAGAAAGTTGTTGCTCCGCGCAGGATCTCGACGTCTTCGCGCAGTCGGCGGTTCTCGGCCTTCAGCGCCTTGATCTCAGCCAGCTCCTCGGTAGTCGCGCCCTGGCGCTGACCGCCGTCGACCTGGGACTGGATCACCCAGCGACGCACCGACTCCTTGCCGACCCCGAGCTGCTTGGCAACGACTGCCGCAGCGGCCGTCAGCGAGGAGTACTCGCCCTGGTGGTCATTGACCAGACGTACGGCTCGGGCTTTCAACTCTTCATCGATCTTCTTCGGCATGGTGCTCATCCTCCTGGACTCAAACAGGAGCGTCATCAAACCTGGGGCGCTTCACGTCACCGAGTCGCGCTGTCAACAAAGTGCCTCACCCTAAGCCGCCACAAGACCGCGCGCCCCTGCAACACCAAAAGCCCACGCCGAAATAGCCCAACGGCCGGGACTGTGTGAGGCCTGGTTCACGCGGCGTGCCCAACGGGTGTCGACGGAGACCGCTCTTGAGTCAGAGGTCCTGGCGGTAGCGGGTCAGCTTGTCCTCGTCGATCTCGACGCCCAGTCCCGGACCCTGGCGGACCAGCATCTCGCCGTTGACGATCTCCAGCGGTGTGGCCAGCAGGTCGTCGCTCATGTCGAGGAAGTTGGAGAGTTCTCCGGCCCGGCGCGACGTGAGCTTGTAGGCGGCGCCGAAGGCGATGCTGCACAGCGAACCGATCTGTCCGTCGATCTGGTTGCCCATCACCACCTCGATGCCCAACGACTCGGCCAGGTGGTGCACGCGTTGCGACATCGTGAATCCGGTGCGCGCGGTCTTGATGCTCACCATCGTGGCGGAGCCGCCGAGGACCTCGCGGGTCACCTCGGCGGGAGTCGTCACCGACTCGTCGGCCACGAACGGGATCCGGCACTGCTGGACCAGCCAACGGCGGCCCAGGACGTCGTCGGCCGGGTTCAGCTCCTCGGCCATCGACAGGTCGAGGTCCTCCATCAGGCGCAGGGCGCGGGCGGACTCGGATGCGGTCCAGCCGCGGTTGCCATCGATGTAGAGCTCGATCTGGTCGCCCAGGCGTTCACGGATCGCCCGGCACACGGCCACGTCGAGGTCGATCGGGGTGCGGCCGACCTTCACCTTGAAGGTCGAGATGCCGTAGGTCTCGAACATCCGCTCGGCCTCGTCGGCCATCGTGTCGGGCTCGTCGAAACCGAGCATGTGCGAGACCCGCATCCGGTCGGCATAGCCACCGAGCAGCTGCGTGACCGAGACACCGAGGGACTGTCCGATCAGGTCCCACAGCGCCATGTCCACGGCCGACTTCGCGGTCGGGTTGCCCACGGTGCGGGCCAGGCGTGAGTGGATCAGCTCGCGGTCCAGCGGGCAGTCACCGTGCATCGCGGGCGAGAAGATGTCGCGCACCACCGCGATGATCGAGTCCTGGGTCTCGCCGTAGGTGAACGGCCGCGGCGGCGCCTCGGCCGTGCCGACCAGGCCGTCGTCGGTGTGCAGGCGGATCAGCACGTGACTGGCGACCCGGACCTCGCCGCTGGCGAAGGCCAGGGGCTTGCGATAGGGGATCGCGAACGGGATCGCTTCGACCTTCGTGATCTTCACCGGGACTCCTCCACGCATACAGAACTGA
>DATCYH010000780.1:0-1977 GCA_036570405.1 Nocardioides sp. | reverse complement strand
GAAAAGTCGCGGCCGCCGACGATCATCTTCTGGTAGATCGAGTAGTAGTGCTTCGGGCGCCCGGTGACGGTCGCCTTGATCTTCGCCTCGCGCAGGTCGTTCTCGACCTGGGTGATCACCTCGGCGAGGAACTGGTCGCGCGACGGCGCGCGCTCGGCGACCATCCGCACGATCTCGTCGTAGATCTTCGGGTGCAGGGTCGCGAACGCGAGGTCCTCGAGCTCCCACTTGATGGTGTTCATGCCGAGCCGGTGGGCCAGCGGGGCATAGATGTCGAGGGTCTCGCGAGCCTTGCGCTCCTGGGTCTCCTGCTTGACGTAGCGCAGAGTTCGCATGTTGTGCAGGCGGTCGGCCAGCTTGATCACCAGCACCCGGATGTCGCGCGACATCGCGACGATCATCTTGCGGATCGTCTCGGCCTGCGCGGAGTCCCCGTACTGGACCTTGTCCAGCTTGGTCACGCCGTCGACGAGCCGGGCGACCTCGTCACCGAACTCCGACCTCAGCTGCTCCAGGGAGTAGTCGGTGTCCTCGACCGTGTCGTGCAGCAGCGCAGCGACCAGCGTCGGCTCGGTCATCCCGATGTCGGCGAGGATCGTGGTGACCGCCAACGGGTGGGTGATGTAAGGATCGCCGCTCTTGCGCATCTGCGGGCCGTGCAGCTCCTCGGCCCGCAGGTAGGCGCGTTCGAGCAACGCCAGGTCGGCCTTGGGGTGGTTGGCACGCACCGCTCGGAACAGCGGTTCGAGAACCGGGTTGCCGACTTGGGAACGGGAGCCGATGCGGGCCAACCTGGCCCGCATCCGGCGTCCGGTCTGTGAGCCGATCGGCTCCGGAGCGCGCGCCTCCGCATCAGCGGGTGCGGGCTTCTCCTCGGTCATTCGACCAGTCTAGGACGTGGGGTCCGTGGCCCGGCTCAGGCCTTCGGGAACAGCGGGTATTCCACGCCGGTGACGTGTTGTACGACGCGAACCACCTGGCAGCTGTAGCCGAACTCGTTGTCGTACCACGCATAGACGACCGCGTGCTTGCCGTGCACGATGGTTGCGTTGGCGTCGATGATGCACGCCGCGCGCGAGCCGACCAGGTCGGTGGAGACCAGGTCCGGCGAGGCGATGAAGTCGATCTGGCGCTTCATCGGCGAGTGCAGGGAGGTGGTGCGGAGGTATTCGGTCAGCTCCTCGCGCGTGGTCTCCTTGTCGAGCGTCAGGTTGAGGATCGCCATCGACACGTCGGGCGTAGGAACGCGGATCGAGGAACCGGTGATGTGGCCGGTCAGCTCGGGCAGCGCCTTGGAGACGGCCGAGGCGGCGCCGGTCTCGGTGAGCACCATGTTGAGCGGGGCCGAGCGGCCACGACGGTCGCCCTTGTGGAAGTTGTCGAGCAGGTTCTGGTCGTTCGTGAACGAGTGAACCGTCTCGACGTGGCCGTGCTCGACGCCGTACTCGTCGTTGATCGCCTTGAGCGCAGGGACGATGGCGTTGGTGGTGCACGAGGCACACGAGAGGATGTTGTCGTCCTCGCGCAGGGTCTGGTGGTTGACGCCGTGCACGATGTTCTTGACGTCGCCCTTGCCCGGGGCGGTCAGGACGACCTTGGAGATGCCCGGACGAAGGTGCTGGGCGAGGCCTTCGCGGTCGCGCCACTTGCCGGTGTTGTCGATCAGCACCGCGTTGTCGATGCCGTACTCGGTGTAGTCGACCTCGGTCGGGTCGTTGGCGTAGATGACCTTGATCGTCACACCGTTGGCGCAGATGGTGTTGTTGTCCGCGTCGATGTGGATCGAGCCGTTGAAGGCACCGTGGACCGAGTCGCGACGCAGCAGCGAGGCGCGCTTCTTCAGGTCACCCTCGCCGCCCTTGCGGACCACCACGGCGCGCAGGCGCAGGCCGTTGCCGGAGCCGGCCTTCTCCACGAGGAGCCGGGCGACCAGTCGCCCGATCCGGCCGAATCCATAGAGTACGACGTCGCGCGGGC
>DATCYH010000779.1:0-1768 GCA_036570405.1 Nocardioides sp. | reverse complement strand
CGGCGACCATGAGCGGTGCGTGGTTGGGCAGCATCACTCCCCCGGCACCCACCCGGATCCGATCGGTGACCGAAGCGGCCTGAGAGATCAACAGCGCGGTCGCGCTCGAAGCCAGGTTGGGGGTGTTGTGATGCTCAGCGAACCAGAGCCGGTGGTAACCCAACCGCTCGGCGAGTCGGGCCGACTCCATCGAGGCGGCGATGCCCTCGCTGGCCGTGGACCCCTCGGGGATGGACACCAGGTCGAGAATGCTCACGGGGACAGACAATTTTCTCGCAGATTCCTTCACGGCTGAGCGGCAGAGGGGTACGCCGATGGAACCGTCGCCACGGCGCATCTATTCCGCTGCAGGCCAGCACGCCTCTCAGGCGTGAACTCGGCTGCCATGGCCGTTCCTCGGCAGCCGGACCGGGCTGGCCACCGCGTTCTGCCTTCGACCCGCGGGCCGCGCAGACATGGAAAGAGGCACCCTCCTGAGTGGGAAAGTGCCTCCGACCTGCGGTTCTCTTCTGGTGGGCGATACTGGGTTCGAACCAGTGACCTCTTCGGTGTGAACGAAGCGCGCTACCACTGCGCCAATCGCCCGCAGGTGCTGGGGAACTCTAACGCACGCGATGCCCGGTCACTCAATCGAGGTCCTCGAGCCGCTGCGGCGACGCAGATCTGGCCCCGCCACTGCGGATGTGATGCACATTTCACGCGTCCCGGCGTCATGAGTTGCCTCCTGGCTCGTTTCTCCTGTGCAGGGCCGCGGATTGCGGGCCTGCTGCGAAGAGGAAGGGATCACCGCGATGCTGCACGACGGCGAGGCTCAGTCCACCAGCCAGCAGATCGACCATCGGATCAGCCAGGACATCGTTCTGAGTTGCGTCGATGCCGATGGCCGGACCATGGCCCTCACCACGACGTTCGGCTATGCGCCCAGCGACCCCTTCGCGGTGACCACGACCTTCCGCACCCAGTGGTGCGAGGTCGTGTGGACCTTTGCTCGCGAGTTGCTCTCACAAGGTCAGACCGAGCCGACCGGTGACGGCGACGTCCACATCTGGCCGTGCCTGGATGCCGACGGACGCGCGATCGTGATCATCGAGCTGACCTCACCGGACGGCGAGCTCCTGGTGCAGGCTCCGGCACGTGAGGTGTCCGGCTTCCTGGGCCGAACCACGGCTCTGGTGCCGATCGGGACCGAGTCCGCGCACATCGACGTCGACGACCTGATCCACCACCTGCTGGCTGCCTGAGGCAACGCCTCACGGATCCGGCTGCTCGGCCTCCTTCAGCGCCCACACCTTCGCTGCCTCGGCGGTGACCGGCCCTGGATCGGGATAGCTGCGCCCGTCGAGGGTGTGCACTGCCTGGACGTCTCGGGTGGTGGAGACCAAGAAGATCTCACTGGCCTGCTCCAGCACGGCGATCGACTCATCGACCTCAACGCCACCGAACCATTCGAGGACCAACTTGCGGGTCACCCCGGCGAGACACCCGCTTGCCAGGGTCGGCGTACGCAGCTCACCGTCGACGACATAGAAGATGTTGCTCCCGGTCCCCTCGCAGATGTGCCCAGCGAGGTTGACGAACAGGGCCTCGGTCGCGCCCTGGTCGGCGGCATGGGCCAGTGCAACGACGTTCTCGGCGTACGACGTGGTCTTCAGGCCGGCGAGCGCTCCCCGCTCATTGCGGGGCCAGGGCACGGTGACCACCGAAGTGCTGGGCGGGTAGGGGGCCATCGCGGCGGTGACGCAGGTGAGGGTCGGCGGAGCATCCCCAC
>DATCYH010000778.1:0-8905 GCA_036570405.1 Nocardioides sp. | reverse complement strand
GCTTCCATGCGCTAGCGAGCGCAGCGTCAATGGCCCTCGGGTCCAGCGCGGGACGATCATCTGCGTCTCGACACACCTCAAACGCCAGCTTGTCGACGTTGAGGAAGCGCACGCGGTTCGGGACAGCATTGGGAAGTCGGTCATAGAGCTGCTCGAACACCAGCGGCAGTGTCTTGATGAAGGTGGTGAAGAGGATCGGTAGCTCACTGTCGTCGTTGTAGCGCTGCGCCAGCTCGGCTGCGCGGTGAAGCGCCACAACGGTCTTGCCGGTTCCGGCGGAGCCGCGCACCCGGGCGGGCCCCGAGTAGCGCTGCTGGACAACGGAGCGCTGATCGGGGTGGAGGAAGATCATCCACTCCTCGATGGGCGCTGCCGCCAGTCGGCTGATCTCATCCGCGGAGAAGAGCGGGGAGATCCCAGCCAGTGCGCCGTGCTGGGTGATGGCGTCTCGAATGCGCTCCTCGGCTTCAGCGGCCGGGTCGAGCGACGGAGCGAACCACTCCTCTGGGGTCTGCTCGATCATCTCGATCAGCTGCAGGATCGGATCATCGGCGAAATCGAGGTCGAGCACCTGGTCGACGGTGGTGCACGCTCGGATCCTTGCGACGTCGTTCGCATCGAAGCCAGCTTCGATGAGCTCGGCATCGGTCCAGTGGCCGAGTGGTCTCGGACCGTCATGGTGTTGTGTCTTCGCCGAGCTGCCCGTGGGGGCTGCGGCGGCCGGATCGGCCAAGCCCACGAAGCCCATCGACGGGCTCGCGATGAACCGCGACCTGGTAGCACGTTCGTAGAGGGCGTCGTGGTGTCCCGACTCCACTAGGACGTAGACGCTTCCCTCCCGAGCAACGAGCACTCGCAGCTCCTTCGAGGCTCGGAAGGTGTGCAGGCGGCCCGTGCGATCGGCGCTGATCGGGTGGAAGTTCAGAGACGGATGGTCGGGGTCGTTCTGGAACTTCTCCACCGCATCCCAGACGCGCTTGATCTCGATCGGCTCGAGCGAGTTCGTCTCCTTGATGAACGCTGCCCCCAGCGAGATCTCGACTTCACCTACCGCCACGCACATCCCCTACTCACTGCTCGTCCCAGCAGTCTTGGCGATAGTAGGCCGCGCCGACATGGGCCGTGGGACCTACCGAGACAGCACCTGCCTGCTCGACAACGGGACGCCTCAGCTGGTGAGCTCCGACAATGCCCCACCGGTTGTTCCTCGCCGAGTCCGCTGCCACCGAGCTCGCAGCGATGCTCAGTGCGTTTCGAGCGGAGTCCGCTCGATTGCGATCCGACGAGATCCGGCAGGTGCCTGAGGTACTCGATCTCCTCCGCGCGCATCTTGAAGAGAGCGGCTGGGCCCTATCCACAGGTGCACGTCGCAAGCACGGGCTCCCTCTCAAAGCTGTCACTGGGCCAGCGATCTTGGCCGACGGTTTGCACCGTTCGGGGCGTGCTGCGCTCTGGGTGGAGACCGGGAGGTCGTGGACCAACAACGGCTACCTCGAGCACCTCGTCAGACCGACAGCGTGTCAGGACGTGGACCACGTCGTCATCGCTGTGCGTGAGGTCTACAACGGCCCGGCGTACTCGCGGATCATCGACGCCATGGAGCAGCTCCTCGGCTTTGGGCGTCTGGGACTGCCCTACCGGTCGCTGCTCGTCATCGGCTTCTGAGCCGCTACGCCAGCTGCACGGCGAAGTCCCCGTGCCGCAATTCATCGGCGTAGCGTGTGGACGCGGATGGCGAGACGGGAGGCACATGCGCTCTGCATCTGCCATGGAGGAGCGATCTTGAGCACCAGGTCGAGTGAATCACTCGCGTCCCTCTTGCTAGTACAGAGGGTGGCGCCAGCGCCCGTTGACCCACTCAAGCCGCGTGACTTCTGGGCCTTAGCCACACGAACGTCATCCCTCGGCGCTCTCCTCGGAAAGACCGCATCACAAATCGAGGCCGAGCTCGGCCTCGAGGCATCCCTGAGCGAGCAAGTGGCCGGACGGCTCGGCGTGTCGAGCCAGCTCGGGCCAAGTTTGGAGGAGCTTGCCGAGCGAGGCATCAGTGCGGTGACCGGTGTCGATGAGAGCTATCCCAGTCGTCTTCGTGATCGACTTCACGACGGAGCGCCGCCAGTCCTATACGTCGCTGGCGACGCAGCACTGCTGGCAGAGCCGATGCTCGGCATCGTGGGTTCACGAAACGTTGATGAGGAGGGAGCCGATGTCGCGCGGGCGGCCGCCCGCGAGGCCGTTCGTCATCGTCACGGAGTGGCCTCTGGCGGAGCCAAGGGTGTCGACCAGCTGTCGATGCGAGCCGCGCTCGAGTCCAACGGCATCGTGGCCGGGGTCCTCGCCGATTCCTTGCTTCGCTCTCTGCGCCAGCCTGCGAACGCCGAAGCCGTCGCAGACGGCCGAGTTTGCCTGTGCACCCCCTATGCACCGGACGCAGGCTTCTCAGTCGGTCGCGCCATGGGCCGGAACAAGGTCATATATGCACTCGCTGCAGCGACGCTCGTCGTGGCAACGGACGAAGGTTCGGGCGGCACGTGGGCAGGTGCCGAGGAGGCAGCCAAGAAGCACCTTGGTCCCGTGCTCGCGTGGACGGGCGCCGGCGCCGGTCCGGGGAACCGAACGCTGGTGTCCCGGGGAGCTGCTGAGATCGCTGCGATCGACGAGCTGTTCCCACTGCCCGAACAGGATCCGAGAGTGCCAGCTCCCGGGGCAGAGCAGCTTGGCTTAGAGCTCTAGCGAAACGCGATTCTCGAAGGAGATGATTCGGGTGGTTCGAGATGCGGGTGGGTGTCCGTGTCCATCAGACGAGGGCAACGAACCCACGGTGACGCGGGTGGAGATCGCGCTCGACGAGTGTTGGACCCTCGGGGCGCACTCGACCTATCGCGGACGTAGCGCTCTGGGTGATCTCTTATCGCGAGCAAAGTACGGGCCTGATCGGCCGTCTGCGGACCGCGTAGCAGCCTGCATGGGTTGGTGGGCGGCCCGCATATGCGAGTTCTCCACGTCGCGTCTATCCCAGGTCACCGTTGTGACCGCCGTTCCCGCCAACCCGCGCCACCATCCGTACAACCTTCCTGACGTCCTGGGAGAGGCGTGCGCTACCTGCCTCGGCATTCGCTGGGCGCCGGATCTTCTGGTGAAGACACGTCGGACCGACAAGGTGAAGCTCGCTCGCACGTACGAAGGCGCTGTGGCATCACTGACTGGCGCGTTCGAGTCGAGTCAACGCCTCGGCGGTGCGCACGTACTCGTCGTCGACGACGTCGTGCACACGGGGGCCACCTTGGTCACGGCGAGCACTGCCCTTCGCGACGCGGGCGCTGGCCGAGTCGCTGGGTTCGTCGCGACCCGCGCTGAGCGCGGGCTTGCCTGGACCGGAGGTTGAGACCCGCAGCTGTCGCGTACATCAGAGGGGGGTATCACCGTTTCGTGCTCACCTCCACGTACCGGCACAGCACGTTGGCGAGGCGCATTTGGTTGACGGTGCGGCAGTGGACCGTCAGGGTGGCGCTGGGCACCGATCCCGAGCCTCTCGCGCCGCTCAGCCATGCGCTCGCCCACGTCGCCGCCATCTAGCGAAACACCCCGCTCACGTGCGTCCATCATCGCCGAGTAGTCGTAGTGCTCGATCATCGGCTTCTCCCGCCGAACCTTGTCCCAGTTCATCCCGCCCACGCCGCAAGGTCCCTTCCCACTCTCGCCATGTCCGCTTGCCTTCGACCCTACGCAGCCGGTGTGACGAGGTCGGTCTCCGCAGATCGAGAAATCCATGACATCCCTCTTGCATCGCTTCGATGGCTGTAGTTAAATCGTTCCAAGCCATCTACAAGCCATGGAAAGGATCTCACACCATGCCCACCTTCGCACTGACCCCTGACGTGAGCCTCGAGCTCGACGAGCCGGTCGCTCGCCGCCTGTACCGCAGGATGCACGAGCACTTCGCCGGCCAAGACACACGGACGAGCGACGCCGCCATCCTCGATGACAACCACCCCCTGTGGGAGCGGCACTCGGGCCGCTCAGGCCAAACCGGGCCCGAGTGGTCCGCCCAGGATGCGGACCTGGCCGAGGCGTTCTACGCCCAGCTCCGGGGCAAGGGGAGGTTGTTCTTCGACCTGCTCCTCGAGGTCCCTGGCCGGCAGCTCACCGTCGACGACCTCATCGCGGAGTCTGGCGGCGCGTTCACCAGCAGCTTCAGCATCGCCGGCGCCATCAACGGCCTCCGCAAGCCTCATGAGGCGTCCGGTCGCCGCTACCCCTTCTACTGGTGGGAGGGCACTCCGAGCCGCTACGCCGTCAAGCCTTCGGTGGCCGCCCTGTTCAACGCCGCTCGCAGGAAGGTCACGGTCTGATGGCCCGCGGACCGATGCGCCAGGTTTGTCAGACCTGCCGCGATGGCGACGAGTTCGTAGATATTGAGATCGAGGGGCCCGGGTTGTGGCGGTACTCCTGCTCCAGCCCCGCGCATGGCGACTCCTCCTACTCCTGGCTGAGCACAGGTCGCAGTCCCCTCGATGGCGCCGGTCACGATGGCCTCTCCGAGCAGCTCGGCATCTACGACGCCCTCCTCCGATGCTTCTCGGCCGAAGAGCCGTACATCGAGTACGGCGTCATCGAGCATCGATACGCCGTGGCCAACCCCGGCGACTACAAGCACCTCGTCAGGCTCTACGGCCACACGCAGGCTGCGCTCGACCGGGGCGAGCACCTCGAGTACTCCGCCTCTGCGTTCATCGGAGGTGCGCTCGGCCGGCTCTACCACCGCGACGGGCTCCTCACTCGCGTCAACACGAGAGCCACTGGATTCTGGTCATACAACGGAACACTCCACGGGTGGGCGCTCAAGCCTGGGCCCACCAGCGACACGGTGACCAGCTGGGCCGCCTTCGCAGCCGACAACGGGCTCGAGCCCCACGAGTGGCCAAGGGCACTCCTTGCATAGCCGGCCTGCCGAGGACAGCCGACGAGGGGCCGTGTACTTGCATCGCAGATCGGTTGACCGGTCGGCACCAGGAGACGACTATGCCCACCGATGAAGCAGCACCGCTGCCCCACCAGTGCGGAAGAGAAGCCCTCGGACATGAACCGAACGTGGTGCAGCTCCGACTCTCGCGAGAGTCGCCTGTCGTCGCACACGGCATAGCAGCGGTGGACGACGATGGGTGGGTGACGATCGCCGCCAGCGATGGAGATCCCATCAAGCGGTGGACGCACGACCCTGAACGTCTCGGCGCGGCACTCGCAGCCGGGTGTGGCGAGGTGGAGCTTCGGGTTCAGGGAATCCTCGCCGTACCTGCTTCCGGCGCCGCCGCCATCTTCAGCGTGGCGAAGACAGCTTCCGCTTGTCCTGCCTCCCCGACGCGGTGATCCCCCTCTCGGGCCCCCGGCTCAACTGGGGATCCATCTCGCTCCGGTCCAGGTGAAGCGAGCATCATCCTCGACGAGAACGCAGTCGGGGTGGTCCTCGCATGGTTGCCAGATGGTGGCGCGGGCGTCGGCGACTGCCGTGGGAGCCAGTGCCGCATCAGCCGAAAGGGTGATCTCCCATCCGTGCTCATCACAAGGACACAGCGGATCCAATTCGCCAAACACCGCATCGAAGGCCAGAGGGGCGACTGCCGCAGGGTCCAGCCCGTAGGTGACGCTCATGGCTTTCAGCTGCCAGTCCTCCTTCTGCAGCAGCAGCGCTGCTTGGGGTGTGTAGTGGACGGTTCCGCTGATCAACACCCCGGTCATGCTCGTCGTCAAGCCTGCTGCAGCGCGCGAGAGCTCGACTGCATCAGCGACGAACATCACGGGGACGAGGTGCCAGCGCTCAGGACCGCGGATCCAGCCCCAAGCTTCGTCGTCCACGGTGTTGCCAGCGTCCAGAGGTGGCCGCTCGGCGATCTGCTCATCGATGTATCCGGAGGAGTGGGCACGGTCCTCGAGGTCAGCGTGAAGGTCTTCCGTCGGCTGCATGAGCACGAGCGCTGCCGACAGCTCGTTGAGCAAGCCGTCCGTCTGGATGCGGTCGGCGGCGCCGATCGGAATGGGCCGCTCTGTGCTGATCACCCGAGCATCCGTCTGAGGAACCCGCCGACTCTCGCCATCGACGTCGGTGACGACGATGTGATCGCCACCCGCTCAGAGTCGAAGGAAGCCATTCACTTCCTCAGGGTCCAGTGGTCTGCGATGGCTGCGCCTCGGTCAGCTTCAGCATGAGGCACGAGTAGTACCAGTCGACCCTCGAGCCGTTGTCTTCGGCCCACCCACAGATCTCTGCCTCCTCGTAGGGGTTCTCCGATCCGGTGATCACCACGCCTCGCACGCGCCGCGGACTCGCCCGCTTGGCCTCCTCCAGCTCCATGGCCTCGATGTACCGGCGGATCTGGCTGCCGATCTTGTAGTAGCCATCGCCGAGCTTGAGCTCGATCACGACGACCCCGCGGCTCTCCGTGCCGACGAGGTCGACCACGACGTAGCTGTCATCAAACGGGACCCGCACCTCGGGCTTCAGCGAGTCGAGGCGTGCCAGCGGGTGAAGGCGCTTGTGGTGAGTCAGCAGGAACTCGCGAAGCTCCGCCTCGGAGCCGAACTCGAGCCCGACCTCCGGGCTGTCGCCGCAGGAGATGCGCACGGTGTCGTCCGGCTCACGGAGCCGCAGAGGGGTCGGATAGAGCCCGATCCCGGCAGCTTCCAGGACCTCCTGGATCTCATCCAGGTCGGCTGAGCTGACCTTCTTGCGACCTGCCCACTCAGCGATCGTGCGCCGCTTGGCCCACGTACGCCCGTCCGCGACTTTCTCCGTGGCGATCCTCTCGAGCTGATCGCGGTCAAGAGCCATGTTCGTCCGCCTCTCCATAGCCGCGGGCGCGATGCAGCTCGCGCGAGCGGGCACCGTCTGTCCCGATGCCCCCGCCACTGTCCGTGCACGAATTGTGCCACTTTGCCCACGGAGAGCGCAGGAGGGGCCATGGGTTTCATCTTCCGATCGCAACTGGGAACGACCCCGGCTCCGCCGCTCCGAGCTCACCCGCCGTCAGGCGTCGAGGACCTCGATGCGGAGGCGCTTGTTGCCCTTGCCCTTGGACTCGGTCTTCAGGACGCGCACCGCGCCTACCTCGGTGGTGGAGCGGACGTGGGTGCCGCCGTCGGCCTGCTTGTCGCAAACCACGATGTCGACGGTGCGGATCTGGGTGACCGACTCGGGGATCAGGTTGACCTTGGTCCGGATCAGGTCGGGATCGCCGAGCGCCTCGCCCCGCGGGAGGAAGCTGACCTCAATCGGTCGGTCGGCGGCGATCTCGGCGGCCACCAGCTGCTCGACCTCAGCCTTGAAGCCCTCGGGCAGCGGGTCGAACTCGAAGTCCATGCGCGCCGCGAGCGGCTCCATGTTCCCGCCGGTCACCGGCACGGACCAGCGGTTCCAGATCACCCCGCACAGGATGTGCAACGCCGTGTGGGTGCGCATCAGCTGGTGGCGGCGGGCCCAGTCGATCTCCCCGTGCACCTCGTCGCCACGGCCGGGCAGCTCTGCATCGCCACCGAGGGTGTGCCACACCAGGCCGCCCTCCTTGCGGACGTCGACGACGGGCAGACCGGCGAGCGCGCCGGTGTCATGCGGCTGGCCGCCGCCGGTGGCGTAGAAGACGGTGCGGTCGAGCGCCACCCTGCGCCCGTCGGGGTCGACGTCGACCACCACGGCGTCGACCTCCCGCAGGTAGGCGTCACGCAGGAACAGCAGCTCGGTCTCCATGACCGCAACTATCGCGGGCGCCCAGACACCTTCGCAGCCGATCCAACCGTGCTCGGCGATCACGAGTCCCGGCGCCGCTGGATGGCGGTCGGTACGGTGAGCCGCCGTTGCCGGCCGGCACCCGCTCGGCCAGACATGCACCAGGGGGGGCTGACGTGGAGGTCATCGAGGAGACCGAGCAGGACGGCGTGGTGGTCCGACGCTTCGACCTCGTCGTCGCGGGCGAGACCGTCCCCGGCCTGCACTGGCTGCCGGCCGGAGCGACCGGGTCGCACCCCACCGTCTGCATCGGCCACGGCGGGTTCCAGCACAAGGCCTACGGCAACGTCCCCCAGCTGGCCCTCCAGCTCGCGCGCAACCTCGGCGTGGGCGTCGTCGCCCTCGACGCACCCGAGCACGGCGACCGAGCCACCGATCCCGAGGCGGCCAAGAAGCTCCGGGCCTCCCTCGCCCGCTCCGGGAACGGGAGCGACAAGCGCCCCGGTCTCGACCCCAAGGTGCTGGCCGGCATGGCCGAGCGGGTGCGGGTGCACGTCGCCGAGTGGCGGGCGCTGCTCGACGCGCTGCAGCAGGACGAGCGCTGGGCCGCCGGTCCCTTCGGGTGGTGGGGCGTTTCGATGGGCACCTTCCACGGCATCCCGCTGGCCGCCGCCGACGATCGGATCGCCGCCGCGGTGTTCGGCCTCAACGCGCTCCGACCGGGCGACGACGAGATGGCCGCGAACGCGGCAGCCATCACCATCCCGATCCTGTTCCTGAACCAGTCCGACGACGAGCTCATGACCCGCGGCGCCGCCCTCGCCCTGTGGGACGCCTTCGGCTCCGCCGAGAAGACGATGCACATCAACCCCGGCGGCCACGAGCAGGTCCCCCGCTTCGAGCGCCAGTCGAGCGAGGACTTCTTCCGCCGCCACCTGCTTGCCCCGGTCGCCGCCGACGTCGAGTGAGGAGCTTGTTGCCCGACGAGATGCGGAGCTTCGTCGAGGACCAGGTCGCCGAAGGCCACTACGGCTCCTCCAGCGAGTACGTCCGGGCGCTCGTCCGGCAGGACCACGACCGCCAACAGCTCCGCAAGCTCCTGCTCGCCGGCGCCGCCTCGGAGCCGGGGCCGGTCGCCGACGCGGCGTACCTCGCAGCGCTGCGCCACCGCATCCAGCCCAACCCCTG
>DATCYH010000777.1:0-3495 GCA_036570405.1 Nocardioides sp. | reverse complement strand
AAGCCGCAGCCCGACGACTCCGGCGCCTCGGCGCCGAACGGATCGGGGAGCGCCCGCTGGTTCCGCAGGCCGACCCGGCCACCTGGTGGGGGACCCGGGCGGCGACCTTCGCCGAGATCCCGGTCCGTCCGGCCGAGAAGCCGGTCAGCCTGTCGGCCTCCGCGCTGACTGCGATCGCGGAATGCCCGGCGCGCTGGTTCCTCGAGCGCGAGGCCGGCGGCTCGATGGCAGCCACCTCGGCGCAGGGCTTCGGCCTGGTCGTGCACGCGATTGCCGAACGAGTCGCCCGCGAGGAGCTCAGCGCCGACCCGGCCGACGTGGACCAGCTGATGGAGCACG
Source organism: Nocardioides sp. (assembly GCA_036570405.1). Classification (GTDB taxonomy): domain Bacteria; phylum Actinomycetota; class Actinomycetes; order Propionibacteriales; family Nocardioidaceae; genus Nocardioides. The sequence continues at coordinate 3,156 of DATCYH010000777.1, read as the reverse complement.
TGGACCAGGTCTGGGACCGGCTCTCGTTCCGGACCCCCTGGTCGGGACGCCGCGAGCGAGAGGAGCTGCGCCTGGCCCTGGTCCGCTTCCTCAACTGGCACGCCGCGAGCTCGCGGAGACTCGTCGGGATCGAGCAGGAACTCACCGCCCAGGTGACACTGCCGGACGGGCAGCAGGTGACGCTGCACGGCTTCGCCGACCGGATCGAGGTCGATGCCGAGGGCCACGTGGTCGTGGTCGACCTCAAGACCGGGAAGTACAAGCCCACCAACGCCGAGGTCGACGTCCACCCGCAGCTCGGCCTCTACCAGCTGGCGGTCGAGCAGGGAGCGGTCGACGACCTCATCGGCGCACCGGCCCGGCCCGGCGGTGCCGAGCTGGTCCAGCTGCGCCACGGCGCGAACGGCAAGGTCTCCGTGCAGGCCCAGAAGGCACCCACCCAGGACGGGGAGCGATCGGTGGAGACCCAGCTGATGGATGCGGTCGCCCTGATCCGCAACGAGGAGTTCCCGGTCCGCGCCGGCGCACACTGCGACCGCTGCGCGTTCCGGGCGATCTGCCCGATCCAGGGCGCCGGGACGGTGCTGTCATGAACGCCGAAACGCCCCTGATCAGCTCGCCCGCCGAGCTGCAGAAGGTGATGGGCACCGACTTCCAGGTCAGCGACCAGCAGTGGCAGGCGATCTCGGCTCCGCTTGCCCCGGCGGTCGTCATCGCCGGTGCCGGCTCCGGGAAGACCGCGCTGATGGCGGCTCGGGTCGTCTACCTGGTCGCCAACGAGATCGTCGCACCGCACGAGGTCCTCGGCCTCACCTTCACCACCAAGGCGGCCTCGGAGCTGGGCACCCGGATCAGGGAGTCCCTGGCCACTGCCGGGTTCGGGCCGGGCACCGGATCGGGCGCAGGGCTGGGTCCTGGATTGGGCGGTGACGACTCCGAGGAGACCCTAGAGCCGACCGTCGCGACGTACAACGGCTATGCGAGCTCGCTGCTCTCCGAGCACGGACTGCGCATCGGGCACGAGCCCGACACCCGGGTGATGGCCGACGCGTCGCGCTACCAGCTCGCGGCACGTGCCATCTCCCGGCACACCGGTCGCATCGAGCTGCTCAGTGACCACCCGGACACCGTGGTCAACTACATCCTCGCCCTCGAGGGTGCGATGAGTGAGCACCTCGTCGACGTCGAGCAGGTGCGGGCCTTCCAGGCCACCGAGATGCCGCGCGTGGAGAAGACGATCGCCACAGCGCGGGCCAAGGCTGACGCCAAGAAGGTGCTCAACGCGATGCAGCGTCGCGAGGAGCTGCTCGGGCTGGTGGCGACCTACCGTCGGCTCAAGGCCGAGCTGGGGCTGATGGACTTCAGCGACCAGATCGCATTGGCCGCCCGGCTCGCCGACGAGCATCCCGAGGTGGGGGAGACGGAGCGGAGCAAGTTCCGCATCGTCCTGCTCGACGAATACCAGGACACCTCGGTCGCGCAGGCACTGATGCTCAGCCAGCTCTTCGGCGGTGGCCATGCGGTGACCGCCGTCGGTGAACCGAACCAGGCGATCTATGGCTGGCGTGGAGCGTCGGTGGCCAACATCCTCGGCTTCGGCAACGACTTCCCCGGTGCCGACGGCTCGACCGAAGTGCCGATCCACCCGCTCACCGTCAACCGGCGCTCCGACCGCCGGATCCTCGAGGCCGCGAACCGCCTGGTGACACCGTTGCTGGAGAAGTTCCCCCAGGTCCGGGCGCTCGAGGCCGACGAGCGTGCCGCAGACGGACTGGTCCGGGCCTCGGTGCACGAGACCTATGAGGCCGAGTTGATCTGGCTCGCCGAGCAGGTCGCCGAGGTCCATGAGCAGATGGAGAAGAAGGCCTGGCGCGAGATCGGGGTGCTGACTCGGGACAACAGGCACGCCGCCGACGTCTTCGACGTGCTCTCCTCGCACGGGATCCCGGTCGAGATCGTCGGCCTCAACGGACTGCTCCGCCTGCCCGAGGTCGCCGAGGTGGTCGCCACCCTCACCCTGCTCAACGACCTCACCGCCAACGCCGCGCTGCTCACGCTGCTCACCGGACCACGCTGGGCGATCGGGCCCCGGGACCTCGCGCTGCTGGGCAAGCGGGCCCGTGAGCTCGCCGGCACCGGTGCCGGATCGGGACAGGCGCCGGCCCTCGACGAGCAGCTGACGAGCGCGGTCGAGGGCGCCGACCCGACCGAGATCAGCTCCTTGTGCGACGCGCTCGACGACCCGGGCGAGGCCGCCTACTCCGCGGCCGGCCTGGAGCGGTTCGCGCTGCTGCGTGGTGAGCTGAGGATGCTGCGTGGGCACGTGGGAGAGCCTCTGCTCGACCTGGTCCGCCGGATCATCGACACCACCGGAATAGACATCGAGCTGGCCTCGTCGACGAGCGAGGCCGTGGCCGCACGTCGCGACAACCTCGACCTCTTCGTCAAGGCAGTGGCCGAGTTCCAACCGATCGACGGTGAGGTCAGCCTGACCGCACTGCTGGCCTACCTCGAGACCGAGGACGAGATGGGCACCGGGCTCGACGTGGCCACGCCCACCGAGGCCGACTCGGTGAAGCTGCTGACCGTGCACCGGGCCAAGGGGCTGGAGTGGGACGCCGTCTTCGTCGTCGGTGTCGGCGAGGAGAAGTTCCCGACCACCCGCAGCCGCACCCAGTGGGACTACGGGCCAGGGGTCCTGCCCAATCCGCTGCGTGGCGACCGACACTCGCTGGCCCAGTTGGCCGGCTACGAGAAGGACCAGCTGGCCGCGATGATCGCCAAGGCCAAGGAGCTCGAGCAGGAGGAGGAGCTCCGGTTGGGCTACGTGGCCTTCACCCGTGCGCGGCACCTGCTCTCGGTCTCCTCCTACCTGTGGAACGACCAGCGCAAGAAGCCGGTCGGACCCTCGCCCTACCAGCGCCTGGTGCTCGAGTGCCTCGAGGACTGGGGACAGGAGCCGGACTCGTGGTTGGAGAAGCCGTCCGCCGAGACCGACAACCCGTTGCTCCAGCATGTGGCCACCGCCCCCTGGCCGGTGACCGAGCGGACCCGGGAGGCACTGCAGCGGATCCAGGCCGCTGAGGTGGTGCGCGAGGTGGATCCGGATTCCGACGACGAGCTCGACCTGGTCGAGTCGTCGGTCGTCGCTGCCTG
>DATCYH010000776.1:0-2162 GCA_036570405.1 Nocardioides sp. | reverse complement strand
CGCGCCTCGCCGAGGCGGTGGCCGACCCCGAGAAGACCGACACGCTGGGTGATGTGGTCGCCGCGGGCACCTATTCCGGCATGCAGACATTCGACCAGCATCTGCTCCAGCTGGTGCTCGACGGATCGGTGTCAATCACTGACGGACGGCTCGCCTCCTCGAATCCGCACGACTTTTCCGTCATGCTGAAGAGGTCCGGGGTCGATCCCGGTCTCGTGGATGAAGCGACGACAGGATGATCCTCTTGAGCCGGAAGCGGTCCGAATCAGGCACCCCCGCTCTGCGACGACGTCGGTCCCTCACGGATGCCGTGGCCTCGCCGCACCTGGCCGAGCTGACCCTGGCCCAGCTGCGCAACTATCGACAGCGGCTCACCGATGAGGAGGATCGGGTCTCCTACTGGCGGCGACTCGCACATGCGCGCATCGACATCCTCCAGGCCGAGGCCAGCACGGACGGCACCCTGTCGATGCAACAGCTGGTCCGGGTCCTGGGGGACACCGGCTCCCACACCACCCGCACCGCGCTGGTCAGCATCTCCGCAGCCGAGGCGCTCCCGGAGCTCCCGGCGCTAGAGGAGATGTGGGTCACCGAAGTTGATCCGCACGACGCGGACCAGATCGCGGACGCCCTGTCCCGGCTCCGCGCGGCCGAGGTGCAGCTCACCGAATATCGACGCGCCCTCCACGAGCGGCTCGACGAGGCGACCGGAGAGCTGATCGTCCGCTACCGCGAAGAGCCGACGCGGGCGTTGGACGTCCTGAAGGACTGACGGCGGGACTGGTGCGCCCGGGACTCAAGTCGCCCTGTTCGCGGACCGATGAAGCAGGTGTCCCGTCGAACACCCGTGAAGGATCGCCTGATGCTCACTGCCAATCGCAGTGCCACCGTCTCAGCCCTGCTGTCTCGAGGACTGATCGACACACCTCGTCTCGAGGCAGCGACCGTGTTGGCCGAGGAACGTGGGCAGAACCTGCTCGAGACCCTGGTCGAGACCGGTGCGGTCACTCGTCGTGAGCTGATCGAGGTCGCAGCAACGGCGGCCGGGCTCGGCTTCGTCGACCTTGACGAGCAGTCAGTGGGCCCGGCTGCTGTTGCCCTGGTCCCGGCCGACTTCGCACGCCGGTCCCGGATCCTGCCGATCTCCTTGGAGAACGGGGAGCTCGTCGTCGCGGTCGGGATCCGCCAGGCCGGCGACCTCCAGCTCAAGGATGACCTGACCAGGTTGACCCGGGCTCGTGTTCGGCTGGTCGTCGCGGAGGGCGCGGAGATCGAGTCCAAGATCAACCAGGTCTATCGAGCCGAGGGTGAACTGGACGACCTGACCTCCGACCTCGTCACCGACGAGCCGGGCGAGAGCGACCTTGCCGGTTTCACCGAGGTGGCCGAGGACGCTCCGGTGGTCCGGTTCGTCAACCTGCTGATCACCCAGGCGATCTCGGACCGGGCCTCGGACATCCACATCGAGCCCACTGAGCACGACCTGCGTGTGCGCTATCGCATCGACGGTGTGCTGCACGACGCACACCGCTCCCCGAAGAACATCCAGCTCGGAGTGGTCTCGCGGCTCAAGATCATGGCGGACATGAACATCGCCGAGCGTCGTGTGCCCCAGGACGGCCGGATGTCGGTGTCGCACGAGGGCCGCAAGGTCGACCTCCGCATCGCCACGCTGCCCACTGTCTGGGGCGAGAAGGTGGTCGCGCGAATCCTTGACAACGGCACGACCCAGCTCGGGCTGGACGACCTGGGCTTCGGTGCGAACAACGCGGAGCGCTTCCGGACCTCCTACAGCAAGCCCTACGGGATGATCCTGGCGACCGGCCCCACGGGATCGGGCAAGTCCACGACGCTCTACGCCACGCTCAACCAGCTCAATCGGTCCGACGTCAACGTGATCACGGTCGAGGACCCGGTCGAATACCGCCTGCCCGGCATCAACCAGGTGCAGACCAACGTGCGGGCGGGGCTCACCTTCGCCTCCGCGCTCCGGTCGATCCTCCGTGCCGACCCCGACATCGTGCTCATCGGTGAGATCCGGGACCACGAGACGGCACAGATCGCCATCGAAGCTGCACTCACCGGGCACCTGGTGCTCTCCACGCTCCACACCAATGACGCTCCGTCGGCGATCACCCGGTTGGTCGAGATGGGTATCGAGC